>LNEO01000386.1 GCA_001465015.1 Deltaproteobacteria bacterium Ga0077539
CGCTGCTCGTTTCCCTCACAGAACTGGGGTAACAATGAGGACTCGACCTCTGGCCGTGAGGCGAGCGTGGTGCCGCTTGGGTGTTGACGCCGCTACTGATTTGCCTGCGCATGTGCATTTTTGAACCGAAATCCGGTTCCCTGCTCAGGAAAATCAGCAGCGGCGTCGACACACAACCCGCCTCACGGCCACAGGTCGGAGCCCAAATCCGGTTCACTGCTCACTCTTCGAGCACGCGCTCGCGCCAATCGCGCACATCGGGCGTCGCGTCGATCTCGATGGCCTCGATCCAAGAGCTCGCGCGCTGGGCGTACTGCGTTCCGACGGCCCACTCGAAGGGCCACGCGTGAAGCCCGTCGATCACCAGCGCGAGAGTTGAATAGATGTGCTCGATGTGCTCCGGTCGCGCCACGAGCGCCCATCGCCTCAGGCTTTGCACGCGGTAGAACGCGAACATCGCGAACCGCTCTTCGCCCGGCAACGCGAAGAACACGTAGCGCGCTCCCGCGCGGCCAGCGTCGAGCCTGAGCAGCTCGCGAAGCCCAGCGCCCTGCCAGGACTCCCCGTCGTGCGCATCGAGCGCTGGGCCGATGAACTCTGCTCCCTCTTCCGCTGCGTAGCGCTTTTGATTGGCGGTCCAGCGTCGACCGACGCGCTCTTCGCTCGGCGCGAGGTGGTCGTGCCTCCCGATGCGTCGCAGGCCCGCGCCGCGCCACAGCCCTCGAGCGTCCCAGAACTCGAGCACGCCTTCGCCCCAGCTGACGAGCTGTTGATCGTCGCGCCCCCAGGCGATCGACGCTGTTCGCGCGCGGGCGCGCGTGACGGCGATCTCGCGAAAGTCCGCGTCGTAGCAGTGGATGGCCCCTTTGTGATCGACCGCGGCAAACAGCGTCGATCCCCGCGAAAACGCGCACGCGGACAGGTCGAACAGCCGCCGATCGTCGCTCTCGATGCGGGGCGGTCGCGTGTCGAGCGCGATCACCGCGAGCTCGGCGGCCGTGCGCACGTTGACGATTCGAATGCGCTTGGGCTCGGCGATCGCGACGCGCTCTCCGCTCGGGTCCCACTGCACCGAATGAACGCGAGAAGCGCGCTCGGAGAGCACGACGAGCTCGCGCTGCGTCTCGAGGTCGACCGCGCACAGGCGCTTGTTTCGAACGCACACGTAGCTGCGGCCGTCGGGCGAGAGCGGTGCGTCGGCGTCGTCACGGCCGTGCTTCCACGCGGCGCCCTTCGCGATGGTGATCGCGCCCTCGCGCGCGCGGGTGAAGAAGCGGGCGTCGTTGTCTCGTTCGCGAGCGCTCTTGACGCGGGGCGAGTGCCACTCGATCACTCGGCCCGAGCGCGTGTCGACGAAGTACAGCGATCCGTCGGAGCTGACACACACCGCTCGCGCGAGCGGCTCGCTGAAGCGCGCGCGAATGAACCATCCCCCGACCCCGAGACTCTGCTCTTCGATGCTGCCTTCGGGGCTGCCGAGCGGACGAAGGCTCGCGAGGAGCATGTCGTTGGTCTCGATCGACGGATCGACTACTTCGAACGGCCACTCGCGAATCGATCCCATCTGAAAGGCGATCTCGCCCTTGTTCGTCCAGTGCGCGAGCACCGTCGAACCGACGCCCGAATCTGCGATCGCCGTCCCGGTCGCCAGCGAATCATCGAGCGAGATGCTCCACACCTCGCCGCTCGACGTCGGGTGCACCGCGTACACCCAGCGTCCGTCGGGGCTCCACTGCAGCTGACCTGGACCCGAGCCGTATCGCTGTCCGAGGCCCCATTCGATCTCTTCTGTGTGTTGCAACAGGCGCCCGCCCGCGACGTCCCACAACGCCATCACGCCCTGTTCGGACTCGGAGCTGTCCATGTCCCACTCGTTGCAGGTCGCGACGTAGCGTCCGTCGGGGCTCATCGCGACTCCCGTGATCGCGCCGTCGTAGTGGACGAACCCGCTCTGGCCTTGCAGGTCCTCGGCCTTCGCGAGCACCCTTCGCGAGACCCAGCGATGCGTAGGACGCACGCCGAAGCGCTGCTGGAGTCGCTGCAAGATCGCGCGTAGTCGCGGGAGGTCGTCGGCGATCGTGAGCGCGCTCCAGTCGAGCGCCTCGAGCGCCGCGCGAAGGGCGCGCGGAGAGCCTTCGTGGCTCAGTTGTTCGAGCGGAGACCAGTCGTGCGTGAGGGCCATGAGGGCTGCGATTTTAGCCGATCGGCGCGTCCGTGTTGTACGCTTCGCGCGTGTCCATCGATCGAGATGACAGCGACGAGAGCGCGTACGAAGGCGAGCGCCGCCGCGCCGCGCATCGACGAGCTCATGGTGTACCGGACGAGCTGGTCGCTTCTGTCCGGTAACGATGGCGTTCGCGCGCAGCTCAGGCCCGCATACGACCTGCTGTCGACGATGGTGTACGACGAGCTCGACCGCGGGCTGGCGCTCTTCTCCTGCTATCCTCTCGGCTCGCGCGGCGCTGTCGTGCGAGGATGTTCGAGCGATGGATCGCGACGAGGCCGCGGACGCGTTGAAGTTGTTGCGGCGGGTCGCTGCGCAGGCTCGCGACGACACCGCCGTGCAGAACTGGGGGCTCATCTGGCTCTTCTCGGGCGTGTCCAACGGCGCCGGGTTCATGGGCACCCATGTTTTCATGGCCAGCGGCGATCTTCGCCCGCCTCGGTACGTCCTGCTGTGGTCCGTGGTCTTCATCCTCAACGGCGTGTGGATCCTTTTGTTCAAGAAGAAGTCCCGCGGCGCCCCGAGCTTTCTCGAGCGACAGCTCTGGGCCCTGTGGAACATCCTCATCCTCGCGATGGCCGCGACCGCGGTGGTCAACTACATCCTCGGCTTGTCGGCGATGCTGTTCGTCCCGACGGTGTGCTGCATCCTGGCGGCGATGACCTTCGCGACGATGGGGTCGCTCATGGGTCGCGCCTGGTACGGGCTCGCGGCGCTGTGGGCCGCGATGGCCTTCGTGACCGCGGCGATGCCACGAGCGCAGTTCGCGCTCTTCGCCGCGCTCTGGATGGTCACGCAAAGCGGCGCGGGAGCGCTCTTGCATCGCGCGAAGCTCGCATCCGAGCGGAGCTCGCAGGCGCCATGACAGGCACAAGAAATCAACGGTCCCAACGCTCGAGCGCTCGAGCGCAGCGACTCTATGAAGTCGCTGTGCTCACCGCGCTTGCGGGCGCTCCCGAGGGGCTCGACGGCGAGGGGCTGCTCGCGGCGCTCGCGGACGCAGGAATCGCCATCGACGACGCCGTGTCCGCCATCGAGCGCGCCGTGTCGAGCCGTGCGATCGCGACCGAGCGCGGGGTCTTCGTGCTGTCGGGCGAGGGGGCGAGGGCGATCCTCGCGTTTCACGGCGAGCTCGAAGCGGCGCTGGATCCGTCGCCGACCGTGCCGGGCATGGAGGAGTGTCCGTCGATCCCGTGGCTCACGACGGTGCAGACGCACTGGATGGACGCGGTCTCACTCAACTACGCGGTCGATCCCGAGAAGCTTCGCTCGCTGTTGCCGCCGCCGCTCGAGCCCGAGGTCTTTCGTGGAAGCGCGTGGGTCCAGGTGCTGGCGTCACGGCTGCGCGAGATGCGGCCGCAGGGGACGCCAGGGCTCTTCGGCGTGAGCTTTCATCAAGTGTCCTACCGCGCTGCGGTGCGCTATCCGAGCGCTCACGGCGGGCACCGTCGCGGGGGCTACTTCGTCAAGAGCGAGACCGATCACCCGGTGATGCGCGCGGTGGGAAACGCGCTGGTCGAGTTTCGCTTTCACGAGTTTGGCCTCGCGGACGTGTCGCTCGAGCGGCGGCCGCGAGACGAGCTTCGCTTCACGGTGCGCTCGCGCGAGCCGGGCGCGGCGGGCTCGGGCGACGGAGGCATCGACGTGACGTTGGATGTGCGAGAGGGGCACGGCGCCGGTGAGCGCTCGGTGTGGCCCGACCTCGCGTCGCTGCAAGCGCCGCTCGTGGACTGTTGCGACGCGTTTGGCGTGGATCCCGAGGGGTGGATCTACGTTCTCACGATCGACCGCGAGCCGTGGCGCGAGCGCTTCGCGAAGGTGAAGCGCGCGAGCGTCGCGTGGCTCGAGCGCGGGCCGCTCGCGCCGGCGCGGCTCGATTCTGCGCTGTTCATCCCCGAGCCGTGCGCGTATCGATGGCGTCCCCTGCGGCGCGAGCGGTGGAGCCCGCGCCCGCGATGAGCGCGAAGACGCCGGTTCGAACGGTCGTGGTCACGGGATCGACGCGAGGCATCGGCAGGGCGATCGCCGAGGGCTTGCTCTCGCGAGGCGCCAACGTGGTCGTGTGCGGTCGAGACGCATCGAGCACCGAGGATGCTGTGCGAGCGCTCTCGCGGCGCTTCGACGGCGCAGAGGGCGCAGGCGCGAGCAGCCGCGTCGCCGGCGCCGCGTGCGACGTCACCCATCACGACTCGCTCGTGGCGCTGTGGAACCTCGGCGTCGAGCGCTTCGGCTCGATCGACGCGTGGATCAACAACGCGGGGACCTGCCACGCGCAGCTCCCCTTCGCGCGCATCGCGCCGCGCGAGCTCGCGAGCACAGTGCAGAGCAACCTCCTCGGCGCGGTGCTCGGCTCTCGCGTCGCGCTCGATCGCATGCTCGCGCAGGGACACGGCGCGCTCTACAACATGGAGGGCTTCGGCAGCGACGGGGCGATGCAGCTCGGAATGTCCACGTACGGGGCCACCAAGTCCGCCGTGCGATACCTCACGCAGGCGCTCGCGCGCGAGTATCGAGCGGCGCCCGTGCAGGTCTGCGCGCTGAGCCCGGGCGTCGTGTACACCGACCTGCTCGTGCGCGTGTACGAGCAAGGCGATCCGGCGCTGTGGCGAAGGCAGCAGCGCTTGTTTCGCTTCATCGCGGATCCTCCTGGGCCCGTCGGCGACTGGCTCGCCGAGCGCGTGCTCAGCAACAGGCGCACGGGAGTGCGCATCCCCTGGATGACCGTCGCGAAGGCGATCGGTCGATTCTTGCGCCCATCTTTTCATCGGCGCGACTTGCTCGCGGAGTACCGCGCGGGCGCAGAGTAACCGTCGCGCGCACGAGCAACGGGACCACCGGGGCCAGCCGGGTCCAGCCGGGTATAGTGAGGACCGTCCCCGCTTCCCTTCTCGGCGCTCGAATACTTGAGTTATTGAGGACCGTCCCCCTGTCTCCCGACGCCCGCTTGTTCGCTGACACGCTTCGCGCGCTGGTGGCCCCGCGTCGCGCGGTGCCGCTCGCGCTCGTCGGCGCGTCGCTCCTGTCGGCCGAGTGGTTCGCGAGTCGGTCGCCTCGCGCGCTCTTGCTCGTCGTCGTGATCTTCGTCGGCTTCACCGCCAGCGCCCCGGCCCTCTGGCGCGCGATCTTCGCTCGCCCGCTGCGCACCCCTGCCCAACACGGCCTCGCGTGGGCGCTCTACACCGCGGCGTCCGCGCTGCTCGTCGGCTCGCTCACGGTGCTCTTGCCCGTGTTGTTCGCGGTCGAGCGAACGTACGTCGCCGAGCCCAACTCCCGCGGCGTGCTGGGTGTTCTCTTCATGGTCGGGGGCTGGGGTCTCGGTCGCGACATCGAGCTCGAGGCGGACGTGCTTCACGCGCGCGCCCGCGCCGAACGCCTGGCGGTCGAGGCCGAGCACGCGCAGATCCTCGCGCTGCGAGCCCAGCTCGATCCGCACTTTCTCTTCAACACCCTCAACGCCATCGCCGAGTGGTGCCGAGAAGATCCCGTGGTCGCCGAGCGCGCGATGCTCGACCTCGCCGCGCTCTTGCGCGCGGTGTTCGACGCGCTGCAGACGCCCGAATGGCGACTCGAACGCGAAATCGCCCTGCTCCGTCAGCTCGCCGCCCTCTACACGACGCGCGACGGCGGTCGGTACCAGTTTGATTTCGTCGTCGATTTGCCGGCGACCGCGCAGCACGTCCCTTCGCTGCTGCTGCTTCCTCTCTTCGAAAACGCGATCAAGCACGGACCGTCCGCGGGCAAGCCAGGGACGATCAAGCTCGTCGTTCGCGCGGTCGAAAGTGACGTCGAAGTCACCATCGAAAACCCCGGCGCCTTCGGAGGACCGCGCGAGGGCGGCGCCGGGATCGCCAGCGTAGAACGGCGCCTCCGCCTGACGTACGGTGAGCGCGTGCGACCGATATTCACCTCGACCGACGACAGCACGAGCGTCCGCCTCGTGTTGCCAGCGAAAGAGCGCGCGTCGTGACCGCGCTTCGTGTGCTCGTCGCGGACGACGAGGAGATGGCTCGTCGACGGTTGCGTCGATTGCTCTCGGTGATGACCGACGTCGAGCTCGTCGGCGAGTGCGCGACCGGCGAAGCCGCGCTCTCGATGCTCGAAACCGTCGACGTCGACGTGGCCGTGCTCGACGTGCAGATGCCCGGTCTCACGGGGCTCGACGTGTCACAGGCCGCGGCAGAGCTCGGCGTCGAGGTGATCTTCGCCACCGCGCACCCCGAGCACGCGGTGACCGCGTTCGACCGCGGCGTCGTTGATTTCGTGCTCAAGCCCGTCGAGGCCGAGCGCCTCGCGGTCGCCATCGAGCGAGCGCGCGCGAGGATGAGCCCTCTGCCACGAGAAGAGCTGTCGCCGGTCGAAGCGCCGCTCGACCGGCTCGCCCTCACGGTCGGCGGCGATCTGCGGCTCTTCGCCGTGGCCGACATCGCCTGCGCGGTGCTCGAAGGGTCGCTCGTGCGACTGCGGGCGGGATCCGAGGTCGTCTGGACAGAGCTGTCGCTGCAAGAGCTCGAAGATCGCCTCGGGGGTCGCGGTTTTCTTCGCGTGCACCGTCGCGCGTTGCTTCACCTCGCGCACGTCACACGCCTGCGGCCTCTGGCGACGGGCGGCTACCTCGCCATCACTCGCCAGGGCGACGAGGTGCCCGTCTCGCGCAAAGAGGCGCGGAGGCTACGGCAGCGACTCGGGCTCTGACCCTTCGTTCGGCGGTCGCGACCGTTCGATGCGCGGTGGCGACCTTCTGTGCAGCGCGCCCGGGCGCGATCGGCCCGCGAGGCAGAGGCTCTGTGCGTCCCCCACGCAAGGAGCTCCCTGTCATGACGCGCGTCACCCACAAGTTTCGTCTCTCTCTGGCTCTGCTTTCGCTGCCGTTCTTTCTCTGGCCCGGGCTTTTGCTCGTCCGTGACTTGTGCGACCCCGCGATGCGCGGCCCAGGAATCCCGCAGCGCGCACGGGAGCTGCACGCGAACCTCACCCCGAAGATCGCCACGTGGGCGAGAGCGCGCGTCGCGTCGAGGAGGGCCGAGCGCACGTTGCTCGCGGACGTTCCAACGAACGAGTGGCCGCTGTTCACCGCGGTGTATTACCTGATGGCGACCGAGTCGCTGGTCATCGACTGGGAGTCGCGCGGCCGTCCTGGGACCTCGCCCGCCGTCGAAGCGGCGTCCACCGTCGCTGCGTGCAAGGAGCTCTTGCTCGACCCATCGCACCACAGTTGGGTGCGTCGGCACTGGGGCGAGGACTACATGCACGACCGCAACGTGTTCTTTCGCAGCCTGATCATCGCGGGGCTCAGCAGCTACGAGCGCATCACCCGCGACGGAACAGCCGTACCCACGCTGCGCGACCAGGTCGAAACCCTCAGCGCCGCGCTCGACGCTTCGACGCTCGGGGTGCTCGAGGACTATCCCCACGAGACGTACCCCATCGACGTGCTCGCGGCGGTGGGGTTCATTCAGCGCGCGGACGCGGTGCTCGGCACGGATCACTCGGCGTTCGTGACTCGCTCGCGACGGGCGTTCTCTGGGGCGAGGCTCGACGACCTCGGCCTCGTCCCCTTCCGCGTCGCCCTTCCGAGCGGCGCCTTCGTGCAGCCCTCGCGCGGGATCGGAACCTCGTGGATCCTCTTGTTCGCACCGGACCTCTACGGGCACGCAACGGCGCGCGACTGGTATCAGCGCTACGAGCGAAGCTCCTACCAGCGCCGCGGCTGGGCCGAGGGCTTTCGCGAGTACGCGCGCGGCCGTGACTCCCAGGAGTTTGGCTTCGAGATCGACGCCGGCCCGGTGATCGATGGCTTCGGAACCGCGGCCAGCGCCTTCGCGATCGCCGCTGCTCGGCGCAACGGGCGCTTCGATCATGGCTACGCGCTCTCGGCGCAGCTCTCTGCCGCGTCGTGGACGCTGCCCGGTGGAACGCTGCTCTTTCCTCGCCTCGCGTCGCACGCGGCCGAGGCTCCGTACTTGGGCGAGGCGGCGATCCTGTGCTTTCTCACGGTGCAGCCCGCGCGAGGCGCTGAGATCGTCAGGGCGCGAGGGCTCCCCGGGCTCGCGTCGATCGGGCTGCTCGTGTTCTTCGGCGTGCCCGCGCTGTTGTGGCGCTCGTGGTGGCGAAGGGCGCGCCGCCAGAAGTAGCCGGTCGGGTATCGTGTGAAGTCGTGAAGCCCGAAGACCGTTGGTTCTCGCTCTACTACACGCTCGATGACCGGTGTTGGGGCTTTCTGGCAGAGCACTCCGAGTCGGGGTTGTTCTCCTACGAGCGAGCCGGGAAGCGAGTCGTTCCCAGCTTTCATCGCTTCGAGCACGTCGCGCTGTTCGTGAGGCACTTGCCCGGTCAACCGACGATCGAGCGCGGGGGCTCGTACGACCTCGCGCCCGCCTACGCCTTCGCCACCGGAGCGCTCGACGCCGCGCCGGGGCGGTTCGACGACGTCTGGTGGTTTCTGGTGGGCGTCGCGAACGCCGCGGAGCTCGACACGGCGCTCGCGTTTCCGACGGACGGCGAAGAGCCGCGCGCGGCGCTGCGAGAGTGCTTCGACGCGTTTCGCGACTCGCTCGAGCACCTCGACGACGTGCGATGAGCGACGGGGCGACGGGGCGTCGAGCGAGGGCGAATCGCGCCGGGAGTTACGTCGTCGTAAGCGGTTTCGCCTGCACAGGGCCGCTCGGACGAGGGGGACCTTTGGGGATCTGTTGGGGGGTAGGGATGTGGGCCATAGGCGCCGAAAACTCCACGGCATAACAAGCGAGTTGGAGTTGCAAATCGAGAGACGAAACGACGTTTTTTCACCGAGCCGCGAGGCGGCCCCCACCGGCGCTGCCGCGCGCCAAGTGAGCAGAACGACAGTGGGCGCAGTGCTGAAGCCCCCACCCGCGCTGCCGCGCGCGAGCGAGTGAAACGGCAGTGGGCGCAGTG
>LNEO01000387.1 GCA_001465015.1 Deltaproteobacteria bacterium Ga0077539
CGCTCGAATCGCCGCGAGAGCCGCGCAACCACACGCTCGAGCACACGCTCCAGATCGTCACGCATCGGCGCTCTCGTCACGACGAAGATCGGGTCGCTTCCATCGACAGGACACCGCCATACGCCGTCCGCTGCGACGACGTGAACGTTCACGTTCAGGTTCAACGATCCTCCGAAACGCTGAACGAACGTGATCGCTCCCGCTTCGCCCAGCGCCCCTCCCGGCGACGCTCCGTGGTCGGCCGCTTCCACGGGCTTCACGCTGCGTCAGGTTGCCTTCGGGCGCGCGGATCCCGATGGCGGCGCGGCGGCGCCTCTCATGGACGTCGTCTACGACGCTGCCGCACGCACGCTGCGCCAACACAGTATCGCCTGTGAAACCAGCGGCGAACGCAGTGTTTGTGGCGGTGGGACGATCGCGGCGCGGTAGGAAAGGGCCGAAGGGCGCAGGCGAGGCAACGGGCGATCGGGTCGCCGACAGCGGACACATGGGCGACCGACCGCCGTTGGATGTCCTATCCGCCCGGGCCGCACCATCGACGCCAGGCCGGTGCTTTCCGCCGTCGAACCCACGGGCGAAAGCTACCCTTGCCGACCGGGCTCGCCGAGCCCTGCCGTGGTTCGTCCGGCCGGTGTCTCATTCTCGTTGACACATTCCGGCGCGGTAGCGAGGCTGTCGGACGCTGGTCGCGCGAAAGGAGATCCTCGCACGAACCTGCCTTGGAGGAGCGCACATGAAAAGAGTTGTGGCGGTCAACCTCGTGCTCGTGGGCATGTTGCTCGGCATCGTTTTCGCCTGGGCGTGCAGCCCTGGTAGCGGCCTGTCGCCCCCTGACGCGCATGCACAGTCGGCCTGTCGACAGTGGGAGGTTCAGAGGATGCGCATACCCCGAACTGAGTCGACGGCGATCCCCGCAGGATGGGAGCCCTTCGCCGCTTCCACGGAGTACGACGCACAACTTTGGGTCGTGTACCGGTCGTGCTCCTCGCGCTGAGAACTGGGAGGATAGGACATCCAACCGCAGTCCGTCGCCCACGCGTCCGCTGTCGGCCGCCCGATCGCCGTTGCCTCGTCTGCGTCCTCTGCCCGATGCTGCACAGACGCGAGCGTCACACCCAGCCGCACCGTGCGTTCGCCGCTGGTTTCCCGGGTGATACTGTGTTGGACCGCCATCCCCACAGCCCGCTCGATCCTCGCGATCCGTACTGCCCTTCGGCGAAGCGCTCCGCTCAACAACCGCCGTGCGACAACGTGTTCATCAAGAGAACGCCCCGCGGACCGATGCTCGCGACGACGAGATGTTCGCGACGGGCCCTGCAGCAGCCACCGCGCCCGCCACGCCCAAAAGAGCCCTTTCTCTTGCAAACGCGGCACACCATGAGCTGGCTCCGAGGCCCGCGCACGCCCGCAGAGCTCCGCCGCGTCGGAGCGCAACGCGAGGGTCGAAGCGAGCGCTGACTGGACCGACGAGCTCGCGCTTCTCTCGCTGTGCTGAGCGCTCAGGGCACAGCGATGCTCTCGACGATGCTCGTGGCCGCGAGGATCGGCCGCACTCCGCCGCCGATCACGTAGATGCGACCCCCGAGCGCTGCGCTTCCGTGCCCGTGGTGCGGAACGCGCATGCTCGGCGCCCTTCGCCACGACATGGTCCGAAGGTCGAGCGCGTCTGCGCTCACCAGCGCTTCGACGTCGGTCTCTCCGCCGGTGGCGATCGCTGTGTCGCCCGAGACCGCCGCGGCGAAGCCTCCTCTCGCGATGGGCATCGGCGCGAGCGTCTCCCATCGATCCGCGCGGGGGTCGTACGCCTCGACGACGTTCGACACCGAGTTGAGCGAGATCCGCCGACCGCCGAGCGCAAAGAGCCTGCCTCCGTGCACGAAGCCCGCGAGGTGCTCGCGCGGCGTCGGGATGTTCGCTCCCGTGCGCCACTGATCGGCCGCAGGGTCGTAGCGAAGCACCGGCAGGGCGAGGGTCGATCGCGGACCGAGGCCGCCCGCGACGTAGATCGCCCCGTCGATGAAGCCCGCGATCATCGCGCCGCGCGCCTCGGGCAAAGGAGCGATCTCGCGCCAGCTGCTCTCGCCGCGGCGCAGCACGTAGCACGTCGCGTCGGGCGTGAACGACGTGCCGAGCTCTCCGCCGAGCGCGAAGAGGTCGGGGCCCGAGCTCACGAGCGAGACGTGGTGTCGAATCGAAGGCAGTCGCGGCCCGTCGCGCCACGCTCCCGCCCTCGGGTCGAACACGCGGACGCTGTCGACGATGCGAAAGCCCTCGAATCCGCCGGCGACCCAGAGCTCGCCGCCGTGCACGGTCGCGCCGATTTCTTGCCACGCGGCGGGCATTCGAGGCTCGAGTCGCCAGGGATTTTCCTCGGCGTCCGTGATGGAGGCGTCTTGCGTCGAGACGTCTTGCGTCGGCGCGGAGCTGTCTGCGACCTCGTCGCTCGCGTCTGTCGGGGTCTCGCGAGCGTCCATCGGCGACGCTCCCGAGTCCGAGGCGGCGTCCGGGAGCGCCGCGTCCGGCGCTGACATCGGCGTCGAGCACGCGACGACGAGCCCTGCGAACAACGTGATGGCGATCGAGCGCATCGCGCGAGTGTAGCGCTCGGCGCCCTTCGGCCAGCGCGAATCGCCGATGCCTGCCTTCGCGGTTTGGCTGCGCTGGGGCTCGTTGCGAGGCTGCGCCGATCGAACGGCTTGTGGCGACGCGGCGAGTAATTCGGTACAAGGTCCATTGGCGTGAACAACGAGCGGCGAACTGCCCCGACGCTTGGTTCTCCTGGCGCAGTCGGTCAGTCGGCCGTGCTTCGCGCAGGAGACAAGGTGGGCGGCCGATATGAGCTCGCTTGCATCGTGGGCCGCGGCGGACACGGCGAGGTGTGGGAGGCCAACGATCCGCTCACCAGCCAGCGCGTCGCGGTGAAGCTCTTTCGCAGCGGTGACTATGGACAAGCGGCGCGCGTGCGTCGCGAGATCGCCGTGCTGCGAATGCTGCGACTGCCTGGGGTCGTCGCGATGCTCGACGAGGGGTTCGACGCGGACTCGTCGTTCATGGTGATGGAGCTCGTCGACGGCGAGCCCTTTCCTGGCAAGGGTCTGCCGCTTCGCTGGGAGCAGCTCGCGGACAGCACGCACAGGTTGCTCGAGGTCGTCGGGCGCATCCACGCCGCAGGCGTGATCCATCGCGATATCAAGCCGTCCAACGTGCTCGTCGCGGCGGACGGGCGCGTGACGGTGCTCGACTTCGGGTTGTCGTTTCCGCAGGCCTCCTCGTCCGATCGCTTGACGATGGAGTTCGAGTTCATGGGCACGCCCGCGTACCTCGCGCCCGAGCAGCTCACGGGCGACGGAATCGCGCCCGAGACGGACTTGTACGCGATCGGCGTGATGCTCTACGAAGCCCTCACCGGCGCGCTCCCGCACCACGGCTCGGGGATCCGGGGGCTTCTCGCGGATCGATTGACGCGAAAGCCGAGGCCCATCGGCGAGGTCGTTCCATCGCTTCCTTCGACGGTGCAGTCCGTCGTGATGCAGCTGCTCGAGATCGATCCCGGCCTTCGTCCGAGCTCGGCCGAGGCGGTGCTCAGGCGCCTGCGCGATCGACTCGAGCCCGAGCTTCCGTCGCTCGCGCGCATCGGAGGCGACGAGCCGGTCCGCGTGATCGCCGCCGCTGCCGACGCGCGCGAGTCGGTGGACCTCGTCGGGCCGCACGGCGCGGGCAGATCGAGGGTGCTCGCCGACGCCGCCTCGCTCTTGCGCGCGAGGGGAAAGGTCGTGCACGTGGCCACGCCGTCGCCTGCGCCGCTCTCCTCCGCGCGATCGCTGCTCCCGCCGAGCCAGGAGCCGACCGCGGACGCTTCTCTCGGCGACGCGATGACCCGCGTCACCGAGGGGCTTCGGGCCAGGCTTCGCGCCGGCGACGCGCTCTTCGTCGACGACGCCGAGCGATGCGACGCGCTCTCGGCGCGGGTCTTCGCGGGGCTCGTGGCGGATGGATTGTTGGTGCGTGTATTCAACTCTCCGCCTCGCGCTCGGGCGACGCGATCGATCGAGCTCGCGCCGCTCGGTCCGGCGGACATCGCGCCGCTCTTCGAGGGGCCCGAGCGGCTCTTGCACCTGCCGAGCGACGCCGCGCAGCTGTTGTTCGAGCGCTCGGACGGCTGGCCGAGGTCCCTGCTCGAAGAGCTCGAGGCGTGGGTGCGCGCGGGCTTGTGTCGTTGGGTCGACGGCTCGGTGGTGATCGATCGCGCCGCGCTGGATCGAATCGCGCTGGATCCTCGTCCGATGCGGACTCGCAGCGCAGCGAGGGCGTCGCGCGCCCCGACGGACGCCGCGTTGCCGACGCACCTGTCGAGCGTCGCTCAATGGCTCGACCTGGCCGGTACCAACGCGAGCACGACGGTGCTCGTCGAGCTCACGGGAGAGCCTCGGTGGCAGGTCGAGGCCGAGCTCGAAGAGCTCGAGCAGCGAGGGCTCGTGCGTCGTTCGGACGAAGGCTCGCCGGTGATGGTCGCGCGCGAGGCGGCAGAGGGGGTCTTCGAGTCTCGCTCGGCCGCGCACCGCGCGCTCGCCAGAGCGCTTCCGCGTGGCCGCCCGGGGCGCATCCTGCATCTGCTCGCGTCGGGCGCCAACGAAGACCCGGCGACCGCGGACGAGCTCGTCTCCGAGGCGCTGCTTCGCGCGGAAGACCTCGCGCGCGACGGAAGGCTCGGGTCTGCGATGGTGCTCTTGTCCGACGCGATCCGAGCGCTGCGAGTGCTGATCGACGGGCGAACGCTCGACCCGCGACCGCTGCTCGCTGCGTGGGTCGAGCTGGCGATCATCGCCAACAGCCCCGCCGCGCTCGACGCGGTGCTCTACGAAATCACCCGCGCAGGACCCTCGGGGCGCGCAGTGGCGGCGCTCGAGCAGCTCGTGCGCGCGGCGCTCGCGGTGTCCGTGTGGGACGATCGCGCGTCGAACCTGGTCGAGGCGGTCGATCCCTTCGATGACACGCGCCTCGAGCTCGCTCGATGTGCGGTGCGCATGCTCGCGGCGCGGCGGATTTCGAAGGAGGAAGAGGAGCGTCGCGTCGCCGAGGTGAGCGCTCGCTTCGGCGACGATCGCACGCCGTTCGTCCGCGCTCGCTACGCGCAGTGGGTCGCGCGGCTCGAGTACCGACGGGGGCGCTTCGCTGCCGCGGCGCGGCTGCACGGCGAGGCCGCGGAGCTCGAGCCCTGGCTCTCTCTGCGGGTCGTGGCGTTGCTCGACGCGGCCTCGGCGCACATGGAGGCGTTCGAGCTCGACGAGGCGCGAGGGTTCGCCGCCCGCGCGAGCGAGCTCGCGATCTCGAGCCGCAACGCGATGCTCGAGGGCCGCGCAGAGTGGCTCTTGCGCTCGATCGCGTTTCGCAGCGGTCGAGCGCTCGAGGTGGATCGGTCGCTGCTCGAGGCGATCGGGGCGCTCGGGTCCAAGCAGCTCGAGGCGCTGGTCTACCTCTGCGAGGCGGCGTTCGCCTTTCGAAGCGGCGCGCTCGACGAGGCTGGCGCGCTCGCAGAGCGGGCGTACGCGCTCTGGTCGTCGCTGGGTGAAGCCTACGGCTCGCTGGTGGCCGCCGCGCTCGCTGCGCGCTGCGGTCGAGCGCTCGCGAGCGAGGTGCTTCGGTCGGTCTACGAGCGAGCGCTGGCGTGCCCTGTTCCTGGGGTGGGTATTCAAGCGCTGGCGTTGCTGGTCGCGAGCGGCGCCGAGCGCGCCCCGCCCGCTGCGGTGCTCGCCCGCCTCGTCGAAGGTGTCCCCCGCGAACACTGGGCGAAGACGATGGAAGTCCTGTCGGTCCACGACGCCCTGGCCGTGCTCGACGTCGACGCGTTGGTCTGCGCCTGACAGGGCGTCGAGCTTGGATGGGTGCATCTACTCCCATACAACGACAGCCGGGGCGCGGCAGCGAGCGACGTCAGCCTCGGCGCGGCAGCGAGCGACGACAGCGGCGGCGCGGCAGCGAGCGGCGGCGCGGCAGCGA
>LNEO01000388.1 GCA_001465015.1 Deltaproteobacteria bacterium Ga0077539
GCTCGCTCGCCTCACAGCCAGAGGTCGAGTCCTCATGGTTACCCCAGTTCAGTGAGGGAAAGGAGCAGCGCAGCTTCGGCCCGGAGCCAAGGGGCCGGGCCGAAGCTGCGCTGCTCCTTTCCCTCACTGAACTGGGGTAACCATGAGGACTCGACCTCTGGCTGTGAGGCGAGCGAGCGTCCGCGTTGTTCCCTCACGAATACCAGGGCTGTCGCGCCCAAATCCGGTTCCCTGTTCATGCTGCAAATCATGCGGCCATTTCCGCCAGCCCGTCAGTTATGGTGGGGAGGGTAGCCCGGCAACAACCAACGAGCGAAACCGCCGCGCGCTCCGCGCCGAGCGTGGCGAGTCGACCATGCGGCGAAGTGATCGGGTCGGTGACGCGTTGTGTCAGCACTGCATGCCACGAAAGCGAGTTTTGTGTCACGAGCGGTGGGTGATCGATGCTCCGCATCCGTGAGGAAATTTGCTTGTGAAACGCCACGTTCGTCTCTCGATTCGTCGAGCTTCGTCGAACTCGATCAAATGGGAGCAATCCAACTCGGCTCGAGGGACGTAGACGGCCGTTCGCCCCAATGAATCGACGCTCCTGCAGGAGAGATGAATGGCGTTGCATCGCGTGAAAGTTCCCAAAACAGTCAGCGCGCCTGTGGTGGGGTTACTCGGGTCAATCGCGCTCGTTGGCTGTCCGGCACCAACTCCAACCGACGCTGGTGTCGATACGGGGCAGGCCGATCGCGTCATCCCCGCTGATCAGCCGACGCCCGACACCATTGTGACGGACACTGGCGTCGACACGGGGGTCGAGGTCGATTCGGGGTTGCCCGACTCGACCGTGGTTGACGTGCCAGACGCCGCAGTTGGACCCGATCCACTTCCGTCCACCATTTCTCGCGCGATCGAATGCGGCGCGGCTTGCCGCGGTCCTCTCGACGTGGTGCTCGACAGCACGGGAACAACGGCTTTCTTCACCGCGTTCGATCCCAGTGGCGCCGCTGGAATCTTTCGGGCTCCAACGGCGGGCGGGGTGCCGACCCGCATCTCGACGGGTCCGTACCAGTTTCCGGTGAGCATCGCGATCAGCGACGACAACGCCACGCTGTTTGTCGCAGACCTGGCGGCGGACGAGGCCCTGCGCGCTGGCTCGGGCACCCTCTTCAGGGTCGCCGTGGCGGGGGGAGCGCCAACCGTGATCGCAACCACGTCGCGCGTCGGTCCTGCGGGCATCGCGCTCGACGGAGCCAACTTCCTGGTGAGCGCGCTGACGGGGACGAGCACTCCGCGACAGTCCGCGGTGCTCTCGATTCCGTCGGGCGGCGGGGCCGGGACGGTGTTGTTCAGCGCTGCAGACTTCTCGGAGATCACGTCCTTGGGGGTCGCGGGTCAAGGGTACGCGACAGAGACGGGGCTCGGCTTCGAGAGCGGTCGCGTCGTAGGGTTCGGCGGCGCGACGGTCGCAGGAACAGCGAGGTACCGATTCAACTATCCCGCAGGCATCGCCCGAGATCGAAGCGGCCGTCGCTTGCTGATCGCTGGTGCGCCGAATGACGGGACGGTTCGACTCACCTATCTCGATCCTGCGACGGGCACCGCTGAGTACCTCACCAACGCGGATTTCCGCTCGCCCGTCGGTGCCGGTCGGGCCAGCAACGCAGCGGTGTTCGCTGTGGCCGACGAGCGCGCTGGCGCTTCGAACGCCGGCGCGATCTTCATTCTCCGTTGAGGGCGCACCGCCCGAAGCGACTGGTTCCAATCGTCAATCTTCGATCCTCGAGGAGTTTCACTGTGATGAAGAAGCTTTGTATCGGTGCTGCCCTGGCCATTGCCACGGTTACGTCCGCGACCCAGACGGCCACTGCGTCGAGCCACCGCGAGGCGCCCCTGCTGCTCGAAGACCCTGCGGTCGACGCGACGGACCTCTACGCGTTTCGCAACGGCACCAACCTGGTTATCGTTGCGAACTACATTCCGTTCGAGGCGGCTGCGGGCGGGCCAAACTTTCATCGTCTGTCTGACAGCGCCGCGTATCGAATCAACATCGACAACAACGGCGACGCTGTCGCGGACATCGTCTACGAGTTTCGTTTCTCGACGACGGTCGCGAGCGGGACGACCTTTCTCTACAATACCGGTCCGATCCCGACCGCTGGATCGTTGAACGTTCAGCAGTCGTACACCGTGACTCGCACCGTTGGTTCGGGCGCGCCGACGCAAGTGAGCCCCGCGACCGCCAACGTTGCGCCTGCATACGTCGGTCGGCACAGCTACACGATGCCCACCGTCTCGCCGATGACGACCAGCGCAGCCGGCGACGCAGCGTACGACGCATACGTCAACGCCAACAACATCGTCACCCTGACCGGAGCTGCTGGGGGGCGGGTGTTCGTTGGTCCTCGCGATGATCCGTTCTTCGTCGACCTCGGCGCGGTCTTCGACTTGCTTCGCGTCCGACCGCTCAACGTTGGAGCCGGCAACGTCGGAAACCAAGGCGGCGGCGTCGACTACGTCGCCGGTTTCAACACGCATTCGATCGTCCTCGAAGTGCCGATCACCTCCGTCACCAACGGCGGAATCATGCCGTCGGTCGAGGGCGCGGCGGATTCTGTCGTCGGCGTCTGGACAACCGCGCACCGACCGCGTGTCCGCGTGTTGCGGAGCAGCACGGACGTGACGCATCACGGTCAGCTCGTTCAAGTCTCGCGGCTCGGAATTCCGCTCGTCAACGAAGTGCTCGTGCCCCTGGCCTTCAAGGACTTCTACCTCGGCAGCCAACCAGCGCAAGACGTCGCGAACTATGGCGCCGCGCTCATGAACAACGAGGTCACGCGCTTGCTCAACGCTCTCTACTGGACGCCGCTCGGCGTCCCCGCGGACGTGGCGATGGTCGGCGGCAACCTCGTGACGTTGATCTCTGGCGGTTTGATTCGCGGCGCAAGCCCGATGGGTTCGCTCGCGCCGGCGGACATTCTTCGCATCAATTTGCAGCGCGCTGGCGACCCGTTTCCTGCCGCCGGCTCTCCGGCGACGCTGGGGGCGCTGCGCGCAGACCCCGCAGGGTTTCCCAACGGCCGTCGCCTCGCAGATGACGTGAGCGACATCGAGCTCCGCGTCCTGTCGGGCGCGCTCGCAAACCGCGGCGGTGCTGCGCCGAACGCCTCCGTCGGCGACGGAGTCAACGCGAACGATCGTCCGTTTTCGACGACCTTCCCGTACCTGGCGCGTCCCTTCGAGGGCTTCGCGCCCGGCACCTACGGCGGCGTTACGCCAGCTGTCGCTGCTCGCTGAGCAGAGCCGTTCGTTGTGGTGTATGGGCCGCTCAGACCGCATGCAAGCCCGCGCGAGCGCTGAGTGCTCGAGCCCCATGGCGGACTATCTTTCCGTCGGGCGAAACTGCGCGTGGATGGCCGCGCTCGCTGCGGTCGCGCTTTGCGACTGCCGTCGCGAGGCGCCGCTGCAGGCCCCGCGCGTTCCAATCACTGTCGATGCGACGGACGGACGACCTACGGGCGCTCTCGTGCCTCACGTGGGCACTGGCCGCATCGACGACGAAATTCGCCTCGCTCAGCGCGGGGTGGCGCTCGCGCCCACCAATAATGCTCGGATGATCGGGCTCGCCACATTGTTCTTTCGCAAGGCGCGCGAGAGCGAAGATGGGCGCTTCACCAATCTCGCGCAGGACGCGGTGGATCGCGTGCTCGCGCGAGCCCCGGACGACCTGCCGGCGCTCCGCGTTCGCGCCGCGATCTTCACGGAAGAGCATCGATTTCGCGAGGCGCGCGACCTGGCCGAGCGGCTCGTTCGTCGTGCGCCGCAGAGCTCGGATCTCCACGCGCTCGTGAGTGACTCGTGCCTCGAGCTCGGCGAGTACCCCTGCGCGATCGAGGCAGCGCAGCGTATGCTCGACGTTCGGCCCGACGGCGGCGGCTATGTGCGTGCTGCATGGTTGCGTTGGCTCCACGGTGATCCCGAAGGCGCGGCGGCGTTGTTTCGACTCGCGCTCGACGCGCTGCCAAGGAGCGCCGACGGACGCGCATGGATTATCGGGCAGGCGGCGCAGCTCGCGTTCAACACCAATGACCACCGCGAAGCCGAGCGCTTGTATCGCCTGGCGCTCGACGCGCACCCAACGAGCAGCGACTGTCTCGCGGGGCTGGCGAGGGTGCTCGTCGCGCGAGGCGCCCTGGCGGAAGCTCGATCGCTCGCAGAGCGCGCTGTGGCTCGACGCGGGGCCGCGGAGCACCACTGGCTGCTCGGCGAGATCCTCGAGATCGACGGCGCACACGCGCTGTCCGAGGCCGCCATGCAGAGCGCAGAGCGCATCGCGCGGCGAACCGACCCGCGGACGTTCGCGCTGCTGGCTGCGCGCAGAGGTTCGTCGCTCGACGACGCGATCGCGAGCGTGCAGCGCGAGCGCGAGCGCAGACCAGACATCTTTTCCGATCATGCCCTCGCGTGGGCGCTTCATCGCGCTGGCCGCTCACGGGAAGCGCGCGACGCCATCGACCGCGCTCTGCGCCTCGGAACCCGCGACGCGAGCTTTCACTTTCATCGCGCAATGATCCTCGAGGCGCTCGGCGAGCGCGCCGCAGCGATCGGCGCGTTGCAGCGCGCGTGGACCTACAACCCCGCCTGGGATCCGCGCGAGGCGCGCGACGCGGCGGCGCTGTTGCGCTCTTGGGGGGCGCCTTTGCCCGATGGCGGCGCTGCCGCAGACGCAGCGGGCACGCGTCGATGAGGCTGTGGCTCGTCGTCGCCTTCCTCGCGCTCGCTGCGCTGCTGCGAACGGCGCCCGCACTCGCGCACCAGACCTCGCTCGTGTCTGCGACGCTCAGCGTGAGCGGACCCTTCGCGGACCTCGAGATCAACGTGCGGGACGTCGACCTCGGCGAGCCTGTCGGCGGCCCTCCCGAGGTCACGCCGGGGCGCGCGCTCGTCGCGCGTTCGGGCGAGCGCGCGACCCGCTACGTGCTCGCGCGGATGACCGTACACAACGGCGCCGCGCAGTGCGCTGCGAGCCCCGGCCCCTCGCGCGTCTTCGACCTCGAGCCGACGGGCTTTACCCTCGCGATGACGGCGCGCTTTCGATGCGCTCGGTCGATCGACACGCTCGTGCTCCACAGCGACTTGTTTTTCGACCTCGACCCACAGCACCGGCTCATGGTCGAGCTTCGGGGCTTCGGACGAAGCGAGGCCACGATCCTGCGTCGCGAGTCGCGAACCGCGAGGCTCGAAGGACGCGTGGCGACGAGCAGCGCAGTGAGCGAGTTCTTGCTGCTCGGCGTCGAGCATATTTTTGTTGGCTACGATCACTGCGCGTTTTTGTTGGCCCTGTTGCTCGGCGCGAGCGCGCTCGGTGCCCGCGATCGGCTCGGCCCGCGCGGCGCGGCTCGAGAGGTCGTCGCGCTCGTCACCTCGTTCACCGTCGCTCACTCGATCACCCTCGCGCTGTCAGCGCTCGGCGTCGTTCGACTCCCGTCGCGGCTCGTCGAGAGCGCGATCGCTGTCTCGATTTTGTGGGTCGCGGTCGACAACGCGCGCCGCGCCGATCCCCCTTCGAATCGCTGGACGTTGACCTTTGTCTTCGGGTTGATCCACGGCCTCGGGTTTGCGGGGGTGCTCGGCGAGCTGGGCCTCCCGCGCGGAGCTTCGACGGCGGCGCTGTTGGGGTTCAACCTCGGCGTCGAGCTCGGGCAGCTGGCGCTCGTTGTTGTCTCGTTGCCCGCGCTGCTGTTGCTCGCGCAAACAACGGATCGGGTCGTCGACGGCGCTCGGCGCGCGTTTGCGCTCGCCTCGCTCGCGGCGTTCGGCGCGGCCCTGCTCGGCGCGGCCCTGGTGACGCTCGCTGGCGTGCCCGGGGCGCGCGCCGCGACCGTGGCAGCGATCGTGACGTCGGCCGCCGTCGCGCTGACCGCGCGGTGGGGATTCGATCGAGGCGTTCGCCGCCGCGGAGCGCTCGCGCTCGCGGTTCTGGCGTCGCTGTGGCTCATCGAACGGGCCCTCGATCGTCCGCTTTTCGGCGGCGTTCTGGGGTAATAGCTCTTCGCGCGCTATGATGAACTCCGACCCTTGTCCTCGTCGATGCGCGACGCTGCCGCTCGTCGCTTCGGTCGCGCTCGCTGCGCTGACGCTCGTAGCTGGCTGCCGAAAGCGCTCGGCTACAAGCGCGAGGTACGGTGGTCCGACGCTCGGCTGCGAGAGCGCTACGTTGCGCGCGGGCGCGTTGCTGGATCCCGGACCGCTCGCGGCTCGCAGCGAGTTTACGACGGTGGTGCTCGCGGGAGACCGCGCGTTCGGCGTGGCTAACTTCGCGCTCTTCGAGCGAGCGATCGGCGAGGAGGGCGCCGGCGCCACGCGCGTCGCGCTCGAGGGCGAGGGCGAGCGGATCCGCACCGTGGTCAGCAGCGGGGGCCGCGGGGCGTATGCGTTGATCGACGGCTCGACGGTCACGCTCGCGAAGCGCGACGCGCGGACGGGCGTGTGGAGTCGCGCTGCGACGCTGGGGCAGGGACCGCTTCCGACCCTTGGCGAGGGCCGAGTCGTCAGAAACCTCGAGCTCGTCCCCGGACTCGCGAGTCACCGCGAAACGGTTGTGTTTTGGCTCGGGCGCGCGGTGCAGCGATCGCTCGACGGGGGACGCTCGTTTGCACGGATCGAGCTCGGCGGTGCGGTTCGGTCCCTGACCGTGACCGACAACGAGACGATCGTGGCCTTGGTTCGACCCGAGCCCGAGGACGAAGCGCCTCGACCGCGCAGCGGCGGACGACTCCCCGCGCAAGGATCGCTCTCTCCGCGAACGGACTTTTCGTTGGTGCGCCTCGCCGCTGGCGCCAGTGTGCCAGACGAGGTTCGTTCGATCGCTCCGAGCGATCCGTGCGCCGTCGGCGCAGTGCACCACGGGCAAGAAGGCGAGGTGTGGCTCTCGGGGCCGCGGTCGATCCTCGGTGTGTGCGCCCTCGCTTCGCGCGACGACGGACGATCGTGGAGTGGCCCGTCTGATCAGACGCCGCGTATGGTGAGCCTGGGGGGAGTCGTGCTGGCCGAGCGGGCAGACGCAGTCGCGTTGGAGGCGCCCGCGCGGGTTCCCCTTCTCGCGCTGCCACGGCGAGCGATGACGGCGGTGATGGATATCGCGCCGACGGAAGGCGAAGCGCTCACGATCGCCATCGCGACGAGCGAGGGACTTTCGCTTCGGTCGCTCGCGGGCGACGGGGCTGCGGCTTGGGTGGACCATGTGCTCGACCGCGATCGGTCGGGGATCGCGGTGTACGCGTCTGCGATGGGCTCGCTCGCGGTGTTGTTTCCGTCGGGGCTCGTGCGTTGGGTCTCGAGCGAATCGGGCGCGACCGGAGGCGTTCGCGAGTCGATGAGCCCGTGTCGATACACGGCAGACGTCGATCACGTCCGCGCGAGTCCGCTACTTGCTTTGGACGGCCGTGGGTGGGCGTGCTGCGCGAGCGATGGTCGGGAGGGGCACGTCGCCTGCGCGCCGTTGCGCGACGCTGCGCCTCGGTGGCGGTCGCTCGAGTTTACGCACGGGCGCTTGTATTCGGGCGACGGCGCGATCGGGTTCGAGTCCGAGGGAGCGCGTCGATGCATCGTCGATGGCGTCGTATCGACGACGGATCCCGCGGCCTCCTTGGGGCTCGATGGGCGGTCATTGGTGCACGAGTTGTCGTGCAACGGACGCGGCGCTGCGGCGGTAGCGTCCTCGCCGTTGGTCGCGGGTGTGTTCTCGCCGTTCGCGCCGTTCGATGTCAGAGCCCGACGAGGCGTGGTGTTGTATCGGGGCCGGGGGCTGCGCCACCGAATGCTCCTGCGCGCGGACGGCTCGCTGTTCTCGGTGAACGAGCCGTCGGATGACGCCGTGGTTCTCGGCAGGCATAGCGCGCTTGGTGTTCGGGGCGCTTCGTGGACAGCGGGCTCGGTGGACGACGTCTCGTCGATCGTCGCGGTCGACCGCACCCACGCGGCGGTGTTGGCGGGTGGTTGGCTCGCGTTGATCGGCCCGGTTCGCGTACAGCGACGCCCGCTCCCCGCGGAGAGCCGCTACGCCGCCGTGGCCGCGGTGGGCGACCGGTGGATGGGGCTCACGCTGGATGGTCGATTCGCGCCGCTCGAGGTCACGGGTTGTCCGACGATCGCCCGGCGCAGAGCGCCGTAGACGGGTTAGCGCAGCTTTGCTTCGGGTTGGCTCCACGCAACTCGATCTCATCGGGATATCTCCAAGGAGGTTCTCGGAGTGCGTAGTGCGCTCACCGCGGTTGCGCGCTCGCTGCTCGACTCGCTGCGGCCTCTGCGGCCATCGCGCTGTGCACCGCCGCGGCGCAAGCGCGGCCCTCGGCGATGGCCCAAACGACGAGGCTCTGGCCTCGGCGCGCGTCGCCGCAGGCGAAGATCCGCGGTTCGCTCGTTGAAAAGCGGCCCCATGGCGCGGCGATGTTTCCTCGATTGTCCGTGGCGAGCTGCGAGCCCGACCACGCGTCCGGCTCGGGCGCGGTGAATCCCATCGCGAGGAGCACCAGGTCCACGCCGAACTCGACGGGGGACTCGCGGCCGTCCTCGACGCGCGCGCACTCGGCGGCGGTGACGTTGCCCTCGCTGTCGCCGACGAAGCGCAGTGTTCGCACGGCGAACTCGCGCTGGCCGCCCTCTTCCTGGCTCGACGACACGCGGTAGATCCACGGCCAGTTTGGCCAGGGATCGCGCTCGCCGCGGTGCTCGGGCGGTCGCGGCGCGATCTCGAGCTGCGTGACGCTCGCGGCGCCCTGGCGAAGCGCGGTTCCGAGGCAGTCGCTGCCAGTGTCGCCGCCGCCGAGGATCAAGACGCGCTTGTCGCGGGCGTCGATGCGATGCGCTTCGATCGCGTCCCCCGCGACGGTTCGGTTGGCCTGCTCGAGGTACTCCATCGCGAAGTGCACGCCGCGCAGCGCGCGTCCCTCGATGGGCAGGTCGCGGGGGATCGTCGCGCCCGTGGCGAGCACGACGGCGTCGTGCGTGGCGCACAGGCTCGCGACGGTGACGTCGCGGCCGACCGAGACGCGCGTTCGAAAGCTCACGCCCTCGGCGCGCATCTGCTCGACGCGGCGATCGATCAGCGATTTCTCTAGCTTGAAATCGGGAATCCCGTACCGAAGCAGGCCGCCCAGCCGATCGCTGCGCTCGAGGACCGTGACGTCGTGGCCCATGCGCGCGAGCTCTTGCGCGCACGCGAGGCCTGCGGGGCCCGAGCCGACGACGGCGACGCGGCGCCCCGTGCGACGCTCGGCCGGTTGTGGAACGAGCCAACCCTCCTCGATCGCCCGATCCGCGACGGCGCGCTCGAGCGCGCGGATGGTGACAGGCTCGCCCGACAGCTCGAGGACGCACGCTGTCTCGCAGGGCGCGGGGCACACGCGCCCTGTGACCTCGGGAAAATTGTTCGTCCCGTGAAGCGACGCGCTCGCGGCGCGCCATCGGTCTCTGTACACGAGGTCGTTGAAGTCCGGGATCGCGTTGCCCAAGGGGCAGCCCTCGTGGCACGTCGGGACACCACAATTCATGCAGCGGGCGCCCTGCTCGCGGGCGGCGAGGACCGGGAGCCGGCGCTCGAACTCGCGCGAGTGGGCGAGGCGCGCTTCGACCGGTTCTTTGCTGGGCTCTTGGCGGTGCTCTTCGATGAATGCTCCGGTGCGTCCCATCACGCGCCTCCTGCGTGGGTGTCGCCGCGCTCTGCGAGCACGCGCTTGTACTCGTGGGGGATGACCTTGATGAAGCGCCGGCTCCACTGGCGCCAGCCCGAGAGCACGCGCCAGGCGTGCGCGCTCATCGTGCGCTGGTAGTGCTTGTGGACGAGGGCGCGGACGAGCTGGAGGTCTTCGTTGTCGAGCGGGTCGAGCGCGACGGTCCCGTGGTTCGAGCGGTTCTTTCCGAAGACGCGCAGCTCGAGGGTCGAGTCGGTGTCGAGGACGTAGGCGATTCCGCCGGACATTCCCGCGGCGAAGTTGCGTCCGGTGGGACCGAGGACGATGACCCGGCCGCCCGTCATGTACTCGCAGCCGTGGTCGCCGCAGCCCTCGATGATCGCGATCGCGCCGGAGTTGCGCACGGCGAAGCGCTCGCCCGCGACGCCCCTCACGAAGGCCTCTCCCGAAGTCGCGCCGTAGAGCGCCGCGTTGCCGATGATCACGTTGTCCTCGGCGTTGAACCGCGATCCCTCCGGGGGAAAGACCACGAGCCTGCCGCCCGAGAGCCCCTTGCCGAAGCCGTCGTTGGCCTCGCCCTCGAGCGTCGCGTCGACGCCGGCCGCCAGAAAAGCGCCGAAGCTCTGCCCCGCGCTCCCAGAGAAGTGCAGGCGAATGGTGGCGTCTGGCAGCCCCGCGGCGCCGTGCTTCTTGGCGATGTGCGAGCTCAAGAGCGTGCACGTCGCGCGATGGACGTTGCGGATGGGCATGCGGATCTCGACCGGCTCGCCGCGGTCGAGGGCGGGCCGACACTGCTCGACCAGGACCGTGTCCAGGGCGAGCTCGATCTCGTGCTCTTGTTTTTGTGTGTTGCGCAGCGGGCCCTTGGCGTTCGGCTGATAGAGCAGCTTGTCGAGCGCGAGCTTCGAGGCGCGCGAGCCCTCTTCGAGCGGGCGGCGCTGCAGTCGATCGGCGCGCCCGACCATCGCGTCCACCGTGCGAAATCCCAGGCTCGCCATGAGCGCGCGGAGGCTCTTGGCGATGAACGCGAAGTAGTTGACGACGTGCTCGGGCTCGCCGGGAAACCTCGCTCTCAGCCGCGGGTCCTGCGTGGCGATCCCGACGGGGCAGGTGTTCAAGTGACAGGCGCGCATCATGACGCAGCCGAGGGCGACGAGCGCCGCGGTCCCGAAGCCGAACTCCTCGGCGCCGAGCAGCGCCGCGACCGCGACGTCGCGGGCGGTCTTGAGCTGACCGTCGGTCTCGAGCCGCACGCGTCCGCGCAGGCCGTTGAGCGAGAGGACTTGTTGAGCCTCGGCGAGGCCGAGCTCCCACGGGACGCCGGCGTTGTAGACGCTGGTGAGCGGCGATGCGCCGGTGCCGCCAGAGTCACCAGAAATCAAGATGTGGTCTGCGCGCGCCTTGGCGACGCCGGCGGCGATCGTTCCGACGCCGGCTTCGGCGACGAGCTTGACCGACACGCGAGCGCGCGGATTGGCGTTTTTCAGGTCGAAGATGAGCTGCGCGAGGTCTTCGATCGAGTAGATGTCGTGGTGTGGCGGCGGCGAGATGAGCCCGACGCCCGCGGTCGCGTGGCGCGTCTTGGCGATGTAGGCGTCGACCTTGTGGCCCGGGAGCTGTCCGCCCTCGCCGGGCTTGGCGCCCTGCGCGATCTTGATCTGGATCTCGTCGGCGTTGACGAGGTACTCGATCGTGACGCCGAATCGCCCCGAGGCGACTTGCTTGATGGCGCTTCGGCGCGAGTCGCCGTTTTCGTCGGGGACGAATCGGGCGGGGTCTTCGCCGCCCTCGCCGGTGTTCGACCGCGCGCCGATGCGGTTCATCGCGATCGCCAGCGTCTCGTGGGCCTCGCGCGAGATGCTCCCGAAGGACATCGCGCCGGTGCGAAAGCGTCGCACGATCTCGTGCTCGGGCTCGACCTCGTCGATCGGGACCGGCTCACCGGGAACGAATTCGAGCAGCCCTCGCAGAAACCCGCCGTCGAGCGTGTCTCGATCGACGCGCTCCGACCAGCGCACGAACGCGTCGTAGTTGGCCGATCGCACCGCGTGTTGCAGCGCGCCGAGCGTCTCGGGCGTCCACGCGTGGCGCTCGCCGTCGCGGCGGTACTGATAGCGCCCGCCGGACGGGAGCTGCTCTTGCACGACGTCGAGCCGCATCTTCGCGAACGCGCGCTCGTGCCTGTGCTGCGCGTCCTCGGCGAGCTCTTTGGTCGAGATGGCGCCTGGAAGGTGCACGGCGACGCCTTCGAAGTATCGCTGGACCATCGCGTCTTCGAGCCCGATGGCCTCGAAGATCCGCGCGCCGCGGTAGGACTGCGCGGTCGAGATGCCCATCTTGGACATCACCTTGAGCAGCCCCTTCTCGAGGGCCTTGCGGTACTTCGCGATCGCTTCTTCTCGGGATTTCGCCTCGATTTCGCCGTCGCGCACGAGCGCCCCGATGGTGTCGTACGCCAGCCACGGAACGACCGCGCCCGCCCCGAACCCGACGAGCAGGCACACGTGCGCGACCTCGCGCGCCTCGGCGGTCTCGACGATGATCCCGCACTTGTGCCGAAGGCCCTTGTCGAACAAGTGTCGATTGACCGCGCCGAGCGCGAGCAGCGCGGGGACCGGCGCGTGCTCTGCGTCGATGCCCCGGTCCGACAAGACGAGCAGCGTGGCGCCGTCGCGAATCGCGCGCTCTGCTTCTGCGCCGATGCGGGCGAGCGCTCCGTCGAGGCCGTCTCGACCGTGGTTGACGGCGAAGAGCGTCGGGATGGTCTTTGCGCGCAGCCCGCCGCGGTCGAGCGCGCGCAGCGTCGCGAGCTGACTGTCCGTGAGCACGGGCGAGTCGATCGCGAGCTTGCGGCAGTGCTCGGGGCTCTCTTCGAAGAGGTTGGACTCGCAGCCCAACGTCTGCGCGAGAGACATCACCAGCGCCTCGCGGATCGGGTCGATCGGCGGGTTGGTGACCTGCGCGAACTGCTGCCGAAAAAACTCCCACAACAGCGGCTCGCGGCGCGAGAGCGGGGCTGGCGGCGTGTCGTTGCCCATCGAGCCGACGGGCTCTTCGCCGGTCGCGCACATGGGAGCGATCACGCGAGCGAGCGTCTCTCGGGTGTAGCCGCAAACCACGTGGTGTCGTCGTCGGTCTGCGTCGCCGAGCAGCGGCCGCGACGCGCTCGAGGCAGGCGAGAGCGTGCTCTCGCGCAAGAGGTTTCGCTCGAGCCAGACGCCCCAGGGGCGTCGCTCGCAGACGGCGCTCTTGATCTCTTCGTCGTCGACGAGCCTGCCTTCGTAGGTGTCGACGAGAAACATTCGCCCGGGTCGCAGCCGGTTTTTCTGCTCGACGGACTCGGGGGCGAAATCGAGGACGCCTGCTTCGGACGCCATCACGACGAGGCCGTCGCGCGTCACGGTGTAGCGCGCGGGGCGCAGCCCGTTGCGGTCGAGCACGGCGCCGATGTAGCGGCCGTCGGTGAAGGCGATGCACGCGGGGCCGTCCCAGGGCTCCATCACGCACGCGTGGTACTCGTAGAACGCGCGGCGCTCTGCGCCCATGGACTCGTGGTTCTGCCAGGCCTCGGGGATCATCATCATGACCGCGTGAGGCAGAGAGCGTCCGGTGTGGACGAGCAGCTCGAGGACGTCGTCGAACATGGACGAGTCCGAGCCGGTCTCGTCGATCACGGGCGAGAGCTTTCGGACGTCTTCGCCGAATACTGGCGCGCGCAGAGAGGGCTCGCGGGCGCGCATCCACCCGACGTTTCCCCGCAGCGTGTTGATCTCGCCGTTGTGCGCGATGCGACGATACGGGTGCGCGCGCGACCACGACGGAAACGTGTTGGTGCTGAAGCGCTGATGAACGAGCGCCAAGGTGGTCTTGGCCCGCGGATCGCTCAGGTCTCTGAAGAACCGCGGAAGTTGATAGGGCGTGAGCAGTCCCTTGTAGACGACGGTGCGCGTCGAGAGCGAGGCGACGTAGGGGTACTCTCCGTCGCGGAGGTTTTCGGCGCGGGACTCGTGCTCGATGCGCTTGCGGATGACGTACAGCTTGCGATCGAGCGCGTGATCGTCGGCCGGGAGCGTCCCGGGGCCGACGAGGACCTGCACGATCGCCGGCATCGACGTGCGCGCGGACGCTCCCGCCACGCTCTCGTCCACGGGAACTTCGCGCCAGCCGAGGACGAACTGGCCCTCTTCGTCGACGACGCGCTCGACGAGCGCTCGCGCGCGCTTTTGCGCCTGCGAATCTCGCGGCAGAAAGAGCATCCCGAGCCCGTAGGTGCCCTGCGCGGGCAGCGGGATCGCGAGGCGCTTGCACTCGTCCTCGAGCAGCGCGTGGGGGATCTGCACGAGCACGCCGGCGCCGTCGCCGGTGAGCGGATCGCTGGCGACGCCTCCGCGGTGCTCGAGGTTTTCGAGCACGGTGAGCGCGCGCTCGATGACCGCGTGCGAGGCTTTGCGATCGAGCGTGGCGACGAAGCCTACGCCGCAGGCGTCGTGCTCGAAGTCGGGGCGATAGAGGCCCTCGCGCTGCGCTCGTTCGCGCGGGTCCGAGGGATCGGCGTGGGCGGGCAGGGGATCAACGGCGTCGTGAGCGTTCATCGTTTGCGAGGTCGCGCTTGCGTGTCTGGGACGGTGATGGGGAGCTCGGTCCTTTCGAACTGGGTCTCGAGGACGATCATGGTTTCGGTGCGCTCGACGCCGGGCAGGTCTCGCAGCGTGCTGATCAAGCGCTGGAGCGTCTCGGTGTTCTCGGTGCGAACCTTGAGGACGAGGGTGTGTCGACCGGTGACGTGGTGGCACTCGAGCACGTCGGGGATCGCGGCGATCACCTTCTCGAAGGCCTCGATGTGCCGCGGCTTGTCGATGCCGACGCCGATGAACGCGCCGATGTCGAGCGACACTTTTCGCGGGTCGATGTGCGCGTGATAGCCGCGGATGAGCTGCGCGGCCTCGAGCCGTCGAACGCGCTCGTGCACGGCGGGCGCAGAGAGACCGACGCGCTCGCCGAGCTCAGCGAGCGAGCGCTTGCAGTCGCTCTGCAGCTCGTCGAGCAGCGCGAGGTCTGTTCGGTCGAGCTCGAAGTCAGGGGCCTTTCGCATTCTGTCCGCCATGGGGGCTCTCGGTCGCGGTGGGTCTTAGCCGGCATCTACGCGATGCGTCAATGCTTTATTCTGCGATTCTAGATTCTTTGGAATGATTTTCTGTAACCCATAGAATGTCAGAATATTCTTCGGGAGCCATCGCGAACGGGTTCAGCGCCCATTTCGAGGCGCTGAAGGGACTGTGATACTCAGCGCCTCCCTGAATGAGTCGGCTCGAACGGTCTCGAGAGGTTTCGTCGCGCGCGATGCGCGCGGCGTGCGCGTCGTTGGCAGCAGCAGCGGCGATGGTGTTGCTCGCACCTGCGCGAGAGGCGCACGCGCAGGTTCTTCAGCGCTTCGCCCTTCGCGGCGAAGTGGGAGTCGGAACGATGCTCTCGGCCGACCAGATGACCCGCCAGGGCTACATGCTCGCGGTGCAGGGCACGGGGCGGCTGGGCTTCTCGATCATCGATCCGCTGGCGGTCGAGCTGGGGTTTTCGAGCTGGTATTTTCCAAGCGGACAGGGTGACGGGCAGGCGCTGTTGCCCAACGTGGGACTTCGCTTCGAGCCGAGGCTCGGGCGCGTGGCGCGGCTCGAGCTCGACGCGCACGCGCAGGTGGCGCTCACGGGCCTGGCGTTGCCGACGGGAGCGCTCACGCGCTTCGGCTTCGACGTGGGGTTGGGCGTCGAGTTCTTGCCCACGGAGTGGCTGGGCGTCGGCCCGATGCTCCGCTACTCGCACGTCGTGGCGGCGCAGGGGACGGACGTGGCCGACGCGATGTTCTGGAGCGGCGGGGTGGCGCTGTCACTGAGGGTTCCGCCGCCGCCGCCACCACCACCGCCGGTCGTCGAGCCGCCTCCATCGCAGCCGCCTCCCGACACTGACCGCGATGGCGTTCTCGACGCCGACGATCAGTGCGTCAACGAGCCGCAGGGCGAGCGACCGGACCCCGCGCGACGCGGGTGCCCCATTCACGACACCGATCGCGACGGCGTGCTCGACAGCGACGACCAGTGCATCGCGTCGCCGCAGGGTCCGACGCCGGACCCGCAGCGACGAGGCTGTCCCGACGGCGACGAAGACACCGACGGCGTTCGCAATCAGCTCGATCAGTGCAGAGCCGTGCCGCAGGGAGACCGTCCCGACCCGGCGCGCGCAGGGTGTCCGCTGCCCGATCGCGATGGCGACACGGTGTTCGACGACGTCGATCGTTGTCCGGACCAGCCCGGAGCGCCGAGCTCGGACCCCGCGCGCAACGGCTGCCCGGGCCTCGTTCGCGTGCAGAACGGCTTTCTGCAGATCACCTCGCCGGTGTTCTTCGCGACCAACCGCGATCGCATTCTGCCGAGGAGCTTCGCTGTGCTCACGGCGGTGGCCGACACGCTGCGCGCCAATCGCGAGATGCGACGGGTCGCGGTCGAGGGGCACACTGACGACGTCGGCGACGACGCGCGCAACCTCGGCCTGTCCGAGCGCCGCGCGCAGAGCGTCTTGCGCTGGCTCGTCGAGCACGGCGTCGAAGCTGCGAGGCTCGAGGCGCACGGGTACGGAGAGACCAGGCCCGTGCGAGCGGTCACGACCCTTCGCGGACGGGCGCGACGCGACGCGCGCGCGCAGAATCGCCGCGTTGATTTTCGAATCCTCGACGGCGCGGGCAGCGCCGTCGGACAAATGTAGTCCTCGCGACGGAAGAGGGTGCATCGACATGCATGCGAGAGCGATTGCGAAAGAGCGCCGAGCGGAAAGCGGGCGGGGGTTCGGGGACTGCCCCCGAATGAACTCCTCATCGTTACCCAAATTGTGCCTGGGAAAATCCTCGTGGAACGCGATCGGCGCAGAGCTGCTTCGCAGCCCCCACCCGCGCTGCCGCGCGCCCCGAGTGGGCAGAACGACGTTGTGCACAGAGCCGCGAGGCGGCCCCCAAGTGAGGAGAACGACGTTGTGCACAGAGCCGCGCGGCAGCGCGGGTGGGGGCTTCAGCTCTGCGCCCACTGTCGCTTCACTCGCGGGCGGGGCGCGCGGCAGCGCGGGTGGGGGCTGCGAAGCAGCTCTGCGCCGATCGCGTTTCACGAGGATTTTCCCAGGCACAATTTGGGTAGCGATGAGGAGTTCACTCGGGGGCAGCCCGATGACTCGCAGTCTTCGCGCGCTGCGCCCGCGGTCCTCTGGGAGCCGCTGCCCTCTCGTCTTCGTCCCACAAGCGTCGATGCACGCAGTCAATCGGGAGTGAAATCATGACCTCTTTCAAGCTTGCCCTCGCGATCGTTTGGATCACCGCGCTGTCGGCGCTCTCGGCGTGCGGCGGCCGCGCGGTGCTCCGCGGGCCCGATGACGGCGCTGTTGGTGACGGCTCGGTGATGGACGCGATCGTGGTCGACGACCGCGTGACGCCGCCGACGGAGGGCGGGGTCGAGTGCGCCGCCAACGAGCTTCGCTGCGGCGATCGCTGCGTGGATCCTCGGTCGGACCCGATGAACTGTGGCGCCTGCGGCGTCGCGTGCCCGGGCGGCCAGGTGTGCAGCTCGGGGCGCTGCGCCGCCGACTGCGCCGCGGGGCAGACCCGGTGCGGCAGCGCGTGCGTCGACACGCAGAGCGACTCGATGAATTGTGGTGCGTGCGGCATGATCTGCCCCACGGGACAGAGCTGCAACCGCGGCGCTTGTGGTTGTCCGATGGGGCAGCTCTCGTGCGGCGGCGCGTGCGTCGATCCGCGCACCAGCCCGATGAATTGTGGTGCGTGCGGCGCGGTCTGCCCCGCGGGGCAGGTGTGCAGCGCGGGGGCGTGCTCGGCGATGTGCGCAGCGCCCCTCGTCAACTGCGGGGGAGCCTGCGTGGACACGCAGAGCGACAACGGCAACTGCGGCGCGTGCGGCGGCCGGTGCACGGGCGGCACGAGCTGCTCGGGCGGCGCGTGCGCGTGCCCGACGGGGCAGACGCTGTGCGACGGGATGTGCGTCGATCCTCGCTCGAGTCCGTCGCACTGCGGCGGCTGCGGAATGATGTGCCCTGCGGGCCAGGTGTGCGCGGCGGGCGCGTGCGCGGCGGCGTGTCCGCCCGGTCGAACGATGTGCGGCGGCGCCTGCGTCGACACCCAGAGCGACAACTCGAATTGTGGTGTCTGCGGGACGACCTGCTCTGGCGGCGCCGCGTGCGCGGCGGGCGTCTGCGCCTGTCCGCGGGGCGAGGCGCTGTGCGGGGGCGTGTGCACCGACGTGACGTCGGACGTTCGCAACTGCGGGGCGTGCGGGATGTTCTGCCCGATGGGTCAGATGTGCGCCGCGGGCCGCTGCGTCGCGATGTGCCCAACGGGAACGCTGTCCTGCGGCGGCGCCTGCGTGGACCCGCAGAGCGACCCGATGAATTGTGGTGCGTGCGGCGTGGCGTGCACCGGCGGCGCTTCGTGCGCGCGAGGGATGTGCGCGTGCCCGACAGGGCAGCAGCTCTGCGGCGGGCGCTGCGTGGACGTGCGGTCCGACGCGGCGAACTGCGGGATGTGCGGCGCGGCGTGCATGCCGGGCGCGAGCTGCGTCGCGGGCGTGTGCATGGGCATGGGCATGTGCCCGCCGGGGACAGTGAGCTGCGGCGGAGTGTGCGTGGACACGCAGAGCGACCGAGCCAACTGCGGGATGTGTGGAAGGACGTGCGCGGCGAGCGAGTCGTGTCGGGCGGGGGCGTGCGTTTCGACGATGATCACGTGCCCGATCGGCTCGACGCTGTGCGGGACGCGGTGCGTGACGACGCTGCTCGACCCGATGAACTGCGGAGGGTGCGGGATGGCGTGCGCTGCCGGGCAGGTCTGCCAGCTCGGGCGCTGCGTGACGTCGATGACGACGTGCATGGCGCCGACGAGCAACTGCGGGGGCATTTGCCTCAACACGCAGATCGACCCGCGCAACTGCGGCTCGTGCGGCAACGTCTGCCCGACGGGACAGACGTGCCAGATGGGCGCGTGCCGACCGACGATGGTGATGTGCCCGATGGGGACCACCAACTGCGGCGGGCGGTGCACGGTGACGGCGTTCGATCCGATGAATTGTGGTGCGTGCGGAACGACCTGCGCGATGGGCCAGTTCTGCCGCGACGGGCGGTGCGTCTCGCCCATGGGGATGTGCCCGCCGGCGACGACCAACTGCAGCGGGGTGTGCACGAACACGCAGGTGGACCCGAGCAACTGCGGCATGTGCGGAACGCGCTGCATGGTGGGGCAGGTGTGTTTGCTGGGGCGCTGCCAGACGACGGGCATGATGTGTCCTCCCACGACGACGAACTGCAGCGGAGTGTGCACGAACACGCAGGTGGACCCGAGCAACTGCGGGATGTGCGGGACGCGCTGCACGACCGGGCAAGTATGCGCGGCAGGAATGTGCCGCGGCGGCGGCATGATGTGTCCGCCGGGGTTTACCAACTGCAGCGGCGCGTGCGTGCTGACGCAGGTCGACACGCGCAACTGCGGAGGGTGCGGAGTGATGTGCCGCGCGGGGCAGCTCTGCGTGTTGGGGCGCTGTCGCTGAGAAGTAGAGGGGGCGCGCGTGGCCTGTGTCGATGATTCCGCTGGGCCTCGACGAACGGCAGCGACGCCATCGGGCGCCGGCGCTCACGCAGGAGAGCTGG
>LNEO01000389.1 GCA_001465015.1 Deltaproteobacteria bacterium Ga0077539
TGCGCTCTGCACGATTCGACTCGATCTCTTTCACGACTGAGCGCTGCTTCGCCCTTGCAGAGCAAGGGCCATCACGATACACGCATGCTGCTTTCGCCTGCATTTCCCCTATGCGAAGCCGCCGCCCCTGCCGTTCCAGGCGGGGGCGGGGCGCGCGGCAGCGCGGGTGGGGGCTTCAGCACTGCGCCCACTGCCGTTGCACTCGCTCGCGCGGCAGCGCGGGTGGGGGCTTTAGCACTGCGCCCACTGTCGTTGCACTCGCTCGCGCGGCAGCGCGGGTGGGGGCTTCAGCACTGCGCCCACTGTCGTTGCACTCGCTCGCGCGCCGCGGCTCGATGCCAAACGTCGTTTCGTCCCTCGATTTGCCACGCTAACTCTCTGTCTCAGCCGTGAAGTTTTCGGCGCCTATGGGCCGGCGCCGCCGGGGACCGAGCTCCGAGGCGTCTCGTTCGCGATCGCTTTGCGCATCACAGCGCGGTCACGAGCGCGGCACGCTCCGCGCGACGAACGACTCGACCGCGGCGTCATCGTAGCTGCTGCGCGGAGTGCTCCGAAGCGAGCTCGCGCACCGGGGCCTCGCTGCGGCAAACGACCGCGTCGCGAGCGTCCGACCTGTCGATCGCTCGTGGACGGTCACCTCGGCGTCGATGGCAGTCCAGCCGACTTCGACGCGGCCGCGGGTGCGAGCGTCGACGTACGTTCCGCACGCGCCGCGGCGGGTCGACTCGCGGATCACACCGACGACGGCGATGTCCGTGAACGAGCTGGTGTCCCCGACGCGACGCACGAGCTGAACGCCCGTGTCGCGCATCGCGATGACGACTGCTCCACGCGCGTCGGGCGAGCCACCCGCGAGCGGACCACGAGTGATTCCACCGAGCCATCGCGCCGCGAACGCCGCCTTCACCCGATCGCTGAAGCGGATCGAGCCCGTCAATGCAGCGCCTCCGGGCCGCGTGACGGTGACGGGCAACTCGCGCAGCGCCGGCGAATCTACACGCGGAATCCAAGCGTAGTCCGAGCCGCGCGACAGCGTCATCTGCGCGATCGCCGCAGACAGGTCGAGCTGGAGCGTCGTCGGGCCGGCGCCGCTGAGCGTCGTGGTCTGACCTTCGATCGTCACGGTCGTTCCTGCGGGGCCCCAGGCGCGAAGCTCGCCTGCGATGGCGGCGATTCGCGCCGTGGGCGTGTCGCTCGTCTGCAGCTCGTCGACGACACCGACGAGCGTCGGTCGCAACCGGACCAGCGCGTCGGTCCGTTGAACCTGCTCGCCCTGAACGCATTGGATCGAGAGCATTCGAGGTCTGTTCAACGCGAACTGCCCCGAGCGCGCGACGACCCTCGCACGACCGTTCGCGTCAGCGACAGAGCACGCGGTCTCGTCCATTCCCGCGATGCACGCGTTGGCGCCCGCGACCGTGCGGATCGTCGCGTGCACCGTTGCGAATCGAGCGCCCGACGGCAGATCGACGTCGAGGTCTGCCGAACACGCCAGCGACGAGGCAGCGTGGCCGCGCTTGCATGCGTCGAGGGCGAAGAGCGAGAGCGCGATGGCCAGAGTCGAACCGGTCTTCATCGTCGATGACCGTAGGTTCGGCGCGTATGTCCCGGGGCTTAGTTGTGGCTGTGCCGCAGCGCACTAGGCAACGTTGCCGATGTCGCTCACTCGCCTTGCATCAGCCCCGTGATGCGCCCGTCGGGGTGCACTGTCACGCGGCGCGCTGCGGGCTCTTTGGGCAAACCTGGCATCGTCAGGATTTCGCCCGTGAGCGCGACGATGTAGCCGGCGCCTGCGCTCAATCGCACTTCGCGCACGGTGATCGTGAAGTCCCGCGGTCGCCCCGAGCGCGTCGCGTCGTCGCTGAGCGACAGGTGCGTCTTGGCCATGCACACAGGGAGCGTCGCGCCGCCGAGCTTCGAGACCGTCTCGATGTCCTTGCGAGCCTGCGCGGTAAACGCCACGTCTTTCGCGCCGTACACCGTCCTGGCGATCGCTGCGATCTTGTCCTCGGGCTTGTCTTCGAGCGCGTAGGCGAACTTCGCGACCGGCGGGGCTGCGTCGGTGGCGTCCACCATGGCCTTCACTTTGTCTGCGAGCTCGAGCGAGCCTTCTCCGCCGCGCGCGAAGCCCTCGCACACCGCGACCTCGACGCCGTGGCTGCGACCGAAGGCTCGCAGCGCCTCGAGCTCCTCGTCGGTGTCTTGCGGAAAGCGGTTGACCGACACCACCACGGGCAGCCCGAAGAAGCGCGCGGTCTCGAGGTGCTTCTCCAAGTGATCGAAGCCCTTCTTCAGCGCGTCCATGTTGGGGCTGGGCGCGTCAGCGACCTTCACGCCGCCGTGCATCTTGAGGGCGCGCAGCGTCGCGACGAGCACCAATCCGCGTGGCCAGAGACCGCTCGATCGCATCTTGATGTCGAGAAATTTCTCGGCGCCGAGGTCGAACCCGAAGCCCGCTTCGGTCACGACGATGTCGCCGTACGAGAGCGCGGCGCGCGTCGCGAGAACGGAGTTGCAGCCGTGCGCGATGTTCGCGAAGGGCCCGCCATGAACGATCGCCGGGCCGCCCTCGCGGGTCTGAACGAGGTTGGGCATCAGCGCGTCGCGCAAGAGCGCCACCATCGACGGAGAAGCGAAGAGCTCGTTCGCGCGCACGGCGGTTCCGTCGGGGCGAGTGGCGACCACGATCCGAGCGCAGCGCGCTTCGAGGTCGGCGAGGCTCTCGGCGAGGCAGAAGATCGCCATCACTTCGCTCGCTGCGGTGATGTCGAAGGAGGTCTCGCGGGGCGCTCCGTTGGCCTTGCCGCCCAAACCAACGATCACGTTGCGCAAGAAGCGGTCGTTCATGTCCATCGTGCGACGCCACCGCACGAGCCGTCCGTCGATCGCGACGGGATCCTGAAAGTAGACGGCGTTGTCGACGAGCGCGCTCAGCAGGTTGTGCGCGGTCGAGATCGCGTGAATGTCTCCCGTGAAGTGCAGGTTGATGTCCGCCGCGGGCTCGAGCGACGCGACGCCTCCGCCTGTTCCTCCGCCCTTTACGCCGAAGACTGGGCCCAGCGACGGCTCCCTGAGCGCGGCGATCGCGCGGACGCCGCGCTTGCGAAGGCCCATCGCGAGGGCGACCGAGGTCGTGGTCTTTCCCTCGCCAGCGGGCGTCGGGTTGATCGCAGAGACGAGCACGAGGCGGCCCTGGTTGGGCCCCTTCGAGAGCGCGCCGAGGTCGATCTTCGCTCGATTGCGCCCCCAGGGAATCACGTCGTCTCGCGAGATTCCGGCTTCGTCTGCAACGTCGTGGATGGGTCTCAGCGTCAGCGAGTGGGTCATGGCCTGCGCGAGACTATCGCAGCTTCGAAGCGCGCGAGCGCCGAAGGGCACATCTCGCAGGGATCAGCGTTTTCCCTGGTGTTCCATCGTCTCGAGGTCCGCGCCGCGGCACTTGTACGCGCGGCCGAAGCCCATCACGAAGGTCGCGTCGACGGGAGTCAACTCGACGAAGTGAAAGTCGCTGAGCCCGGCGAGCATGTCGGTGATCGCGTACTTCGCGCGCCAGCGGTCGAGCGCCCCGCGCTCTTTGCCTTCGTCGCGCGAGAGAAACCTCGCGTCCGCGCGCACGATGAGCCTCGTGAGCGCGTGATTGCTGTTCGGGTCGTCCTTGCTCGGACTCGCGTTCACCATGATCGAGCAGCGCGGGTTCGCTCGAAGCGCAGGCGTGTGCGCGCTGAGCTCGCTCACAAACAAGTGTAGTCGCAACGGCCCCCACGCGGGGGTAAACGCCACGAGCGACACCGCGGGCTCGCCCTGATCGATCACCGCGAGGCTCGCGTTGAGAGACTCTTCGACCAGGGACTGCAGCGCTTCGTGTGGGGTCATCGTGCTCGTTGGGGCGTAGCACGACGGAGACGACAGCGTCACCGCGACGGGCGCGCCGAGCGTTGCGACCGAGACGACCCGCGAGACTCGATGGTTCCGAGTTCGCCGCGGGTTGCCTCGCCGAACATGCTGGAAGCGCCGAGCCCGCCGCCCATGAGCAGCCCGCCGTTCTCGCGGCCGTCGGACGTGGTCGTCAGCGGCGGCCTCGAGTTCAGGTACGGCCGCTCGATCGCGAAGAAAAACGCGCGCGCGATCGTCCGCCAGCGGACCGGCGTCGCGCGTCCGAGCACCACGGTGGCCATCGCCATCGTCAGCGGCTGTGAAAGCCCCGCAGGAACCGCGCGAGACGTCTCGGCGCTCAGCGACCGCTGCTCGCCGAGCCAGCGCACCATCGCGTCGAACTGCGGCGCCGCCCGCGTGGCGTGCTCGCGCGCGCCGCTCGGAATGGGCCGCCCCTCGCGAAGCGCGAGCGCCGCGATCCAGAAGGGCGAGAATCCGTCGGTCGACGTCGAAGCGACCGCAGCGGAGATCATGCTCTGTGTGGCTCCGTCCGACGCTCCGACGAGGGCGTCGAAGTACGGTCGGCTCGCGCCCGTCGCGCGATTGGACGCGCGCGAGAGCTGGCCGTGAGCGAGCGAGTACGTCGGCTGATCGGCGTACTCGCCGACGCCGTTCTCTGCGTCGAGAAAGCGTCGAAGCGCCGGCGAAAGCCCTGCAAATCGCCCCACCGGAGCGCTGGCGAGCTCGCTCGGCGGCCCCTCGCCTCGATCGAGGCGAGCGAGC
>LNEO01000390.1 GCA_001465015.1 Deltaproteobacteria bacterium Ga0077539
GGCGCGCGGCAGCGCGGGTGGGGGCTTCAGCACTGCGCCCACTGTCGTTCTGCTCATTGGGCGCGCGGCAGCGCGGGTGGGGGCTTCAGCACTGCGCCCACTGGCGTTGCACTCGCGCGCGCGCGGTAGCGCGGGTGGGGGCCGCCTCGCGGCTCTGCGCCGATCGCGTTCCACGAGGACTTTCACAGGCCGAATCTCGGCAACGATGAGGCGCTCAGCGCCTGGGTTTTGGCGCTCTTGCTGGCTTGCCGCGGGGCTTGGAAGCGACGCTCGGCGCTGCATCGGGCGTGGATGGCGGAGCCGGGCGATGCAACCGCCAGAGCAGCTCGGTCAACGCGCGAAGCGAGTCGACCCGATCGCGCAACGAGGCGAGGCTCTCGCGTCCGAGCGCTCGCAGAGCGTCGTCGATCGTGGCATCCCCCTTCGCAGGGAAGCTGAGCATCTGCGCCTCGAACAGCCTCTCGAGACACGACATCGGCGTGCGAAATCGCTGCGAAAACGTCGCAGCTTCGACTCGCGTGGGCGACGGTTCGCAGCTCGCGACGAACGACTGCACAGCCTCGTCGTCGATCGACAACCCCATCTGCGACTTCATCGCGGGTTGGTCGAAGCCCGCGAGCACGAGCGACTCTTTGGACCAACAGAGCAACGCGCCGTGGACGGTCCTCGGGTCGCTGCTCGATGCAGCCCATGATCGAACGTGCTCGTTCCACGCGAGCTCTGCTGCGCGTTGCCACGCCACAATCGCAGAGAGGTCGTCGCCGAGCGCCGACGGAGGTCGCACGCGCGAGACGATCTCGTGGAGCTTGTCTGCATCGATGACGCACACGAGGTGATCGATGCGACCTGGTGAGCTCGGCGTCCCCTTCGCGCTCGCGTTGGGCCAGGTGTCCGACACGAGCTTCTCGAAGCGCCCGTTGCCACGCGTGGCGAGCGACAACACCACTGGCGCATCCGCGTCGCTCTCGCGCCGCTCCGCGGCGATCGAACGCTTCAACACCGATTCGAGCGCGTCACAATAGTGGTCCTCCCACGCCACCAGCACGCGCGTCACGGACCGGCCTCGAACGCAGTGTTGTCCTTGTCGATCTGCCCCGCCGCGCGCAGCTCGGACATCGTGTAGTCCTTGCGCCACGCGTCGAGCGCGTCTTTGTCGAGCGCGCGAACGACCGCGCCGTTGGGCCCGTGCTCGATCACGCGAATGGCCGCCGCGGGGTCTGGGAGAAAATCGAGCAGCGCGTTCGAGTGGGTGGCGATGATGATGCGACGACGCGTAGGAGGCCGTTCACACAGCCCAACGAAGCGACGGAGCGCAGAGGGATGCAGGTGCGACTCGGGCTCGTCGAGGAGCAACGTTGCCTGCTGCATAGGCTGGAGCGTCGCCGTGAGCAGAACGAGCAACGCCACGAAACCGTCGGACAGCTGGCTCGAATAGACCTTTCGCCCCCCGAATCGCGAGTCCTCGACGGCGAACGAGATCTTCGACCCGCCCGGATCCGGCGGAAACACGATCCGCTTCACGAACGGAAACTCCGCGCGCACGGCGCGTACGAGCACGTCCCACTCGTCCTGGTGTTCGGTATTCAAGTCGTAGAGCGCGTTCGCGAGCCCGCGACCGTCGGGCGCCATGAACGGCTCCGATGCAATCACAACGGGATCGCGCGGCGAGGCGATCGGCGCATCGGACTCGCGAAGCCACGACGGAGCGACGCTCATCGAGCCGAACATCCGATTGTCGACGAGCACACCGCGGAGCGTCGTGATGTCTGGGTGTTTGTCGAAGTCGCGAACGGTCTCGAACACGAGCTCCGTACGCTTCAGCCTCGGCGTGCTCCACAGGGCGTCGCTGCCGCGAACGCGACGTTCGCCGAGCTCATCTGCATCGATGCGCTGCTGTTGATCCTCGGGAAGCGCAAGATTACGGAGCGTTTCGCTGTGAACCGACGCGGCGCCATGGACGTTGTTGATCGAAAAGGACCAACGCAACAGATACTCATCGCGGTGATCTTTGCCGATGAACTCCCAGTCGCTCTCGATCTCGATCGGCCCGCTGCTGTCGATGCTCTGGATCGTCGCCATCCCCCCGTGGCGCCGCACCGCTTCTTGCAGTCCGCGATCCGCGCACTTGCGGAGAAACTCGATCACCTCGAGCACCGTGCTCTTGCCCGCAGCGTTCGGCCCGATGAGAACGGTGAGCGGGCTCGAGAACACGATCTCGACGTCCCGCAACAGCTTGAAGTTCTTCACCCGTAGCCGAGACAACATCGCGTTGGCACTATAGCGCGGTCTCCCAAAGGGCAGGTCTGCCCAAAAAAGGGCAGATCTGCCCCTTCGCTCAGCGCCTGGGTTTTGGCGCTCTTGCTGGCTTGGCGCCCTTGCCGCCCTTGCCGCGCTCGTCCTCGCGCTTCTCGCGCGCGGCGCGCTTGCGTTCGTGCGCGCGTGCCGCGTCGCCCACGAGCTCAGCGAACCTCCCGAGCCACGCAATGGGAACGTTGCCGAACGAGAGCGCTTCTCTCTTCACGCGCACCTCGACCGCTTCGAGGGGCGTTCCCTCGAGCGCGCTCGCGAGCGCGCGCACGACGGGCGCGACCGCGTCTGCTTCGCCCGACCCTTCGGCGCTCTTCGCGAGCCGAAGCGCTTCGGCCACCTCGTCCCACGACGCCTCGGGCAAGAGCACCAGCTTCGCGTCCCCGTCACGCACCACAGGGACCTTCACCTTCGCGAACACCACGGGAGTCCGTCCCTTGCCGACGGTGATCTTCTTCTGCGCGACGAGCAATTGAATCGCCATCTCGAGCAGCGACGGCCCGAAGCGCTTGATCTCTTCGGCGTCCGCGCACCGCGCCACGAGCACGTTGCGCCGCACCGCGCGCGGGGTCTCCTTCAAGAACCGCTGGCAGAAATCGCCAAAATTCTTGTATCCGCCCCCGAGGTACTTCGGCGGCTCGGCGTCGATCACCGCGGCGACGAGCTCGTATCGAGCGTCGAACTTCGTCGCGTCTTGCTCGACCAGCGCGCGGAGCTTCTTCTCGGTCGCGCGCCATTCGGCGACGAGCTTCGCGTCGACGATATTGGCCTCCGTGGGAGCCTTCTTGCGCTCGTCATCGCCGCTCGACGCGTGGGACTTCCTCTCGCTTGCCGCTCGTTTGCTGGTCGCCATCAGTCCGACGTTACCAAGTTTTGCGCGGCGCTCGCGCGGGGCCCGATCGCCCGGAGCCCCCTTCAATCGCGACAGCAGAGCACGCCGCCCGCTTGGGGCCCCGGCTTCACGACGAACTCGCTCTCGCGAAAGCTCACGTCGCCCACGCCCGTGTCGCACCGCCACGGCGCGGGGAGCTCGCTGCACAGGTTGTTTCCCGATCGATCGAGGGGCGCGCACGACGCCTGCGGAACGCTCCCCACCGAGCCGCACCCGAAGATGTCGTTGGTCGTGCGCGCGGTGGGCGCGCAGTTGCCGCGGCAGTCCGCGTTGGTGCAGTCGGGCGCGGTCCCCGTCGCGCACTGAAGGCACCCGGGGCCCGTCTGCCGCGTGGCCCAGAAGGACGAAGGCGCGCCGTCTCGCGCGCCTGTGCACCCGTCGATCGATCGCGCCCGCACTTCGCCCGACGAACGACACACGTGAAAGCCCGTCGCGCACAGATCGCTCGCGCGGCACCCTCGCCCGTTGGGGTTGGGCCCGTCGTTGCCCGCGATGCGATCGCACGTCGGCGCGGTCTCGAGGTTGAGCCCGGGGAGCTCGAAGCCCCCCGCGCAGCCGGCGATGTTGGGATACCGCGCTCGATCGCGAAACGCGTCGCGCGCGCCGTCCGCGCAGCCGCCGCACTCGATCGCGTCGAACACGCACCCGCGCGCGACGTCGCATCGATTGGCGGTGCAAGGGTCTTCGTCCTCGCAGCGCAGCGGGACGCGCACGCAGCGCCCGTCCGGTCCGCACGCGTCCACGGTGCAGGCGTTGTTGTCGTCGCAGAGTCTTCGAGGATCGATCCGACAGTCGAAGACCACGCGATCATCGATCACATCGAACGGAGGCAACACGTCCACGACGTCCGTCACGTCGTCGGCCGCGTCCGCCAGGACGACATCATCGATGCGCGTGTCTGCGATCGTCCCGTCCGCGCTCGCGTCGCGCACCCGCAGGCCCGTCCGCGCGCCGCAGCCAAGGACGGACGAGGCGATCAGCGACCATGAAATCAAGCGACCCGCGAGCACGAGCACAGTGTCGCGACAATGTCCCGCGTTTGTCCAATCGCCGGCCCCTCGCGACGCGCTCTACCTGCGCGGGACGTACCCGTTGCGCAAGAGGTTGCCGCGGCCCGTAGGCCAGAGGAGGCACCCGGCGTGCGAGCCCGCGACGGTGTACACCAGCGCGCTTCGCATGCGGTCTTCGCCGTCCTTGAGGTTGACGATGATCTCGACCGTTCCGTTGCCGTCGACGTCGGCCAGCGTGGGAACGCTCATCGCGCCGCGGCGCGGGAGCGCCACGCGGTGCTGCATCGCGCCGTTGGCGCCCAGGATGTAGAGCGCGCTCGCGTCCATCCGCGGCGAGTACGTCGTGAACACCACCTCCGGAACGCCGTCTCCCGAGAGGTCTCCCGCGGCGACGCCCGTGGTCAACACGTCGTTGCTCGTCGTGTACTCGAAGCGCCAGCGGGGGGTCCTTCGCGCGTCCACCATGTGAATCCCGCCGTCGAAGCCGGCGAACACCATCTCGAGGCCCGCGCTCGCGGCGTCCATGTCCGCGACGGTGACTTGATTGGTGAGCCCGACGATGTTCGTTCCCATGAAGTCCCACAGGCCCGCGCGGTACATCGGGACGTGGTAGGGCGTCGTCCACGCCGCGGGACGGCTCGCGTCGCTGTTGACCACCCACAGCGCGACGCCGCGAAGACGATCGCTCTGCGCGGCGTTCTGCACGCTTCCCACGAAGACGAGCTCGTTGCGGCCGTCGCCGTCGATGTCCGCGATCGCCGGCGCCGTGTTGGTGAAGTGCGCTTGATTCGATGTGTTCTCGTCGTTGGCGTACCCTTGCTGCGCCAGCGCCAGGTCGTGAAGAAAGCGCACCCCCAGCACCTTGCGTCGGTTGCGAAACATCGGGTTGGCGTCGAACGCCACGCCGTTGCCTCGATGCCAGGACAAGTACGCGTTGTCCTGCGCGCCGAGCACATCCCAGCTCGCGTCGCCGTCGATCGGTCCGACGGCCAGGTTCTGGTCGTAGCCGCCGGTCACGAAGCAGTTCGCGTCGCAGCCGGACGTCATGGTGGTGTTGGGCGGCCAGCCGCGCACGACCGTTCCGTTGCCCTCGAGCGCGAGCATGATGTCGCGGGGGGACATCATCACCGACGGCAGCGGGTTGGTCGTGAGCACCACGAGCTCGTGACGGCCGTCTCCGTCGACGTCACCCGCCGCGAGCGATCGCAGCTCGTCCCGCCACAGGTACGGAAACCCCGGAGACATCATGCCCCGAGCGTCGAGCACATAGACGCTCCCTCGCGCGGCGAAGGCCACCTCGAGGTTCGCGTCTCCCGCGAGGTCCGCGATGACGGGCGACGACCAGATGCGACCGCTGCTCGGCACATCGAAGGACCACGCGATCGTGCCGTCGGGTCTGTATACGATGAGCTTTCCCGCGCGGGCGATCACGATTTCGTTGCGTCCATCGCGGTCGAGGTCCGCCACCGCAGGCGACGCGAGCCACCCCTCGTGAAAGCGATCGGACAACGTGCGC
>LNEO01000391.1 GCA_001465015.1 Deltaproteobacteria bacterium Ga0077539
CAACGCCAGCGCCCCCGCCGGTCGTCGCCATGCCCGATGGAGCTGGCAGCGCCGCGTCGACGGGCGGCGTCGCAACGTCGGCCACCGCGACGCCCGTGTCCGCGGGCACCCCCGTGTCGATGGGCGCAGGGCCATCGATCGGAGGACTCGGAACATCGAGCGCCGCGCCGTCGGGACCCGGCCCGACGCCGGTGTCCATCGCAGTCGCGGGCGAGTCGCTCGAGCCGTCGGTGGGCGCCGGAGTCGTCGTGCACGCGCCGAGCGCGAAGAGCGACACATAGAGCAACGGTTTGGCCATGCGGTCGATGGTACCGCAGCGATCACCCCTGGCAGACCTCAGGGTGTCGCAGCGACGGTCGCGGCTGCTCGAGAGCGGACGCTTCGAGGCATGCGACTGGACGCAACAGACCACTCGACGTGGGAGCCGCGCGCCACGATCCGCCACCGTGGCAGGGCGCTATTCAGAGCCGAAGCGAATTGGCTCGGGAAAGAGAACGACCGGCGGCAACGGTACGCGCGTTGCTTGTAGCGAGCGCCGATGAAGCTCCAAACTCGTTGGGTTTTCGTTGTTCTCTGTGTAGCTGGCGCGATCGCTGGATGCGCCGCGGACGCGAGCTTCGGCGACAGTGGGCCGGGGCGAGACTCGTCGTCCGACGCGACGAGAGACTCGGCTGCGCTCGACACGCTGATACCGCCAACCGACACGCCAACACCGATGGACGTCACGAACAACCCGTCGGACAGCGGAATCCCCGAGGACGTCTCGTCGAGCATCGACGTTCTGGTGGTGGACGACCGACCGATGATCGGCGACACGGGCACCGTCGTCGACGTCGTCTCGGACACAGGCGTCGCGGACACTCGGGTCGATCCTCGCTGCGGCGACGGCACGTGCAACGGGACAGAGAGCTCAGCGACGTGCTGCCGCGATTGTCCGTGCGCCGCGGGATCGATGTGCGATCTCGCGATGAACCGATGCGTGGCGACGCCTCGATGCGGCGACGGCACGTGCAACGGGACAGAGAGCTCAGCGACGTGCTGCCGCGATTGTCCGTGCGCTGCGGGATCGATGTGCGATCTCGCGATGAACCGATGCGTAGCGACGCCTCGATGCGGCGACGGAATGTGCAACGGGACAGAGAGCTCGGCGACGTGCTGCCAGGACTGCGCGTGCCCATCGGGCCAGAGCTGCTCGGGGGGGCGCTGCGTGTGTTCGTCGGGAGTGCTGCGAATCACCTCCGCGCTTCGCGACCAACCGGGGACGTGCATCGTCGGCGGTTCGGCGGTTCCGTACACGCAGCGAGCGGCGGCGTACGTCGTGACGGGCGGTACGACTTTCTACATTCCGCAGGGAGGCTTCGTGGATCTGACCCGATCGATCCCGACAACGCTGACAGGAACACAGCAGTGCTGCCTGCTCGACCCGTGCCTCGGCAACCTGACTTGTCAAACGCCGAGCGGTCCTCAGCGTTGCTTGTGCCTCGCGGCGCGGCCGTGGTCCGCGACGGTCAACACGTGCTCGGTCAGCAGCGTCGTCTGCATGTAGCGCCCGATGAAGCGCGCCGGTTCATCGATTTCTGCGCTCGTCTGTGCTGCGTCCGTCGCGCTGCTCGCGCCCTCGAGCGCTCGAGGCGACGACGCGGCGGAGGCTCGACTGCACTTCGAGCTCGGCGCGCGCGACGCCGCCGCAGGCCGATTCGCGACGGCGATCGAGCACTTCGCCGCGGCGTATCGGCTCGCGCCGACGACACGAACGGTCTTCAACCTCGCCCTCGCGCACGACGCGCTCGCAGAGCAGTCACGAGAGGCGCGCGCGCGACAGACGCACAGCGAGCGCGCGTTCGAGTGCTTTGCAGAGTTCATGGACCGCGCAGACCGCGCCGACGGTGACGGCGGTGCAGAGCGCGAACGGACCGCGCGCGACGCGCTCGCGCGGCTGCGACAGCTCGTCGCGTCGGTCCGTGTGCAGACGCAGCCCGTTGCTGCGACGGTCTACATCGATCGCGCCGAGCTCGGCAGCCGAGGAACGAGCCCACGCTCGCTCGCGGCCGCTCCCGGCGAGCGCACGGTGATCGTCCGCGCGCCTGGATACCTCGAGGGACGCGCGCGCGTGACGCTCGTCCGCGGTCGAACCGAGGAGATCACGATCGAGCTCGCGCCGGAGCGCGGCTCGCTGATGCTCTCGGTGACGCCCGCAGACGCGACGCTCTCGGTCGACGGGGCGCCCTTCGCGGCCGTGCAGAGCGCCCAGCCGCTGCAGTTGTCCATCGGAGTTCATCGTCTCGTGTTGCGTCGCGACGGCTATCAAGACGCCGCGCGAGACGTCGAGATCCGCGCCGGTCAGCAGAGCTCGTTGCAACAACGGTTGTCGCTGGATCTCTCACGAGCGTCGGTGTTGACCGTGCGCACCGACGCTCGGCGCTCGACGCTACGCGCTGCGGACGCTGCCCTCGGCGAGGCGCCGGTCTCGCGGGTGCTCACGCTCACCGGCGCCACCCAGCTCACGATCGAGGCGCCCGCGAGGATCGCGTGGCGCGGCTCCGTGATGCTTCGGCCCGGAAGAGAGACGAGCGTCGAGGTGAGCCTCGGGCGTCCCGGCGGCCATCGACCGTACTGGATTCACGCGCTCTTCGCGGTCGGAGGCGCGTCGCTGGTCGCAGCGATCACGACAGGCAGCCTCGCGTGGGGCGAGCGATCACAGTTCGACGCGCAGCCGACGCGAGCAAGGCTCGACGCTGTGACCACACAAAACGCCGTCGCCGATGCGCTCTTCGTGACAGGTGGCGCCGCGCTCACCGCCGCCACCATCGCGTGGCTCCTGGCGAGAGACACGAGCGAGCCGAGGGTGACGATCCGCGACGAGGGGCTTCGAGATGGCGTCCGATAGCATCGCGCCCGGAACGGTGATCGCAGAGCGCTACGTCGTCGAAGCGCTGATCGGCGCTGGAGGCATGGGGCAGGTCTACAAGTGTTCGCATCGCCTGACCCGAAGGCCCGTCGCGCTCAAGCTCTTGCGCGAAGAGCTGTCGCAGAACGGCGAGATCGTGGCGCGGTTTCTCCGCGAGGCGCAAGCCGCGGCGAGCATCGGAGATCACCACGTCGTCGAGGTGTTCGACATGGGGCAAGTCGCGCCGCAGGGAGCGTACTACCTCGCGTTGGAGTTTCTCGACGGCGAGTCGCTCTCGGCGCTCATCGCGAGGGAGGGCGCGCTGGCGATCCGCCGTGTCGCGCACATCGGCCGCCAGCTCGCCGCGGTGCTCGGCAAGGCGCACGCAGGCTCACCGAAGATCGTTCACCGTGATCTGAAGCCGGACAACGTATTTCTGATCGAGCGCGAGGGGGACAGGGATTTCGTAAAGGTTCTGGACTTCGGGATCGCCAAGCTGCTCGACGGATCGAGCCCTTCGACCGCGGCGTCGAGCCCGCGGCTCACGCAGACCGAGCAGGTGATGGGAACTCCGCTCTACATGCCCGCCGAGCAGCTTCGCTCGGCGCGCGACGTCGACGAGCGCGCGGACGTCTACGCGATCGGCGTGATCCTCTTCGAGATGCTCACGGGGACGCTGCCGCTGTCCGCGGCGAGCTTCGCCGAGCAATACCTGCTGGTGATGACGCAGCCAGCGCCGAGCGTTCGGTCGCTGCGACCCGAGGTTCCTGCGGCGCTCGATTTGCTCGTGGCGCGGTGCCTCGAGAAGGACCCGACGCTTCGTCCGAGCAACGGGGCGGTGGTCGCAGACGCGCTAGCACCCTTCGTCGCGCTACGCGCGCCGAGCGTCGACCTCGGACTGGCCGCCACGGCCGTGGCTGGCGCGCGCGTCGCGTCGCCGATCGAGCTCGGGCACACGCAAGCCACGCAGCCCGCTCCTCGAGAATCGCAGCCGTCGATCGACGCGGCGATGCGGAGCGCGACGCTCGACGGGGCGAGCCGACCGAGCGCGACGCCGAGCAACACGTCGACGAAAACAGCCATCGGAGCGACGCTCGTCGCGGTCGGCGTGCTCGCGACGGGGATCGCGCTCAGGGTCGCGCGCGTCGAAGGACCGCAGCCGAGCCCGGCGCACGCTTCGCCGCCGGTCGCCCCGACGTTGATCAGCCACCGCGACACAGCCCCAGTTTTCATGAGCGCGGCGATCGACGCGGGCGAAGCGCAGCGAGGCGCCGAGCGAGAGACCACCGCCGGCGAGGCGCCCGAAGACGCGCGCGCCCCCCTTCGCGTGAGGCCGCGCCCGGGAGCGTCGCGAGCAGGGTCGAACGCAGGACCCGCGGCGCGCAGCGATGACCTGCCAAGCCGGCGCTTCGCCGAGGAGCAGTAGAGCCACCATGAGCATCGGACGTTTCGAGATCAGCCCGTGGATCCTCACAGCGACGCTCGTCGCGAGCGGCTGTTCGGCGCCGACTGCGCCAACCAACGACGGCGCGACCGTCGATCGTGACGGCGGCGCGAGCGCCGACGGAGGCGAGGACGCAGCGCTGTGCCGCGGCGCGAGGGCCGAGGTCGGCGGCCAGTGTCGATGCCAGGCCGACTGCGTCGCGGGCGCGGTGTGCGTCACCGAGCGCGAGACCGGGGGCCCCGGCGGGACGTGCTCGATGCGATGCGATCCGTCGCAGCCTCCGCCGCAAGGATACGTGTGTCGATCGACCGCGACCGACGTAGCCTTGCTCTTTCGCACGTGCGGCGCAGACGAGCCGTGTGCGCCATCGCGCGCCTGTCAGCTCCTCATGGGACGCACGACGTGCACGCCGTTCTGCACGGAGGACGCGGATTGTGACTCGGGTCACTGCGAGCGACTGAGCGGAACGTGCGTCGAGCGCGCGACGACGCCCGCAGGGGCCGCGGTCGGCGATGCTTGCACGAGAGACCAGGACTGCGCAGGAGAGGTGTGCCTTCCAGGGACCGACTTTCCCGGTGGGTACTGCTCGGCGCTCTGCGACGCGCGGGCGGGGGCGTGCGCGGGCGACGGCTTCTGCTTCGTCACGACCATGGCCGCGGCAGCGGGAGCCAACATCGGACTTTGCTTGAAGACCTGTACGACCGTTGCAGACTGCCGAGCGGGCTATCGCTGCATCCGCGCCGGAGGCGGCCGCTCGGTCTGCTTTGCGCTGTAGTCGTTGCGGACAGCGACCGTCGTTCGCCGAAGAGAGCGCGTCACCGCGCGCGGCCGAGCAGCGCGCGAATCGAAAACGATCGACCGCGCACCGCGTAGCCAAACGCGTCGGTTCCCGTCATCGACGTGTCGTGAAAGATCGCGACGAGCTCATCGCCCGCCGCCGCGAGCGACGGAGAGGCTCGTCGTCCCACTTGCTGCGTGGAGATCGCGAACGAGTCGCGATCGCAGGCCATCGCGTTGAAGAGCGACTGGCCGCGCTCGTCGAGCACGGCTCCGCGCACCTCACCGCCGCGTCCGTCGAACCCGAGGTCCGTCCACGACACAAACAGTCCTTGTTCTCCCAGCGAGGCGAGCGCGACTGAGCCCTGAACGCCGTCGACGCGATCATTCGCACGCTGAGCGTCCGCGGTCGACACGTTGTCCGCAGAGAACCTACGCACCCACACGTCGCTGTCGCGCCGTTCGGCGATGGTGGGCAGAGAGTGCGCGCTCCAAGCGAGCGCCCATCCGCCGCGGTGCGCGGTCAACGCGAGGTACTGCATGCCGAGGTCGTCGATCTGCTCAGTGAGCACTCCTCGCGCGATCGGGCGCGCTCCGCTGGTGGCCCTCACCCAAGAGAGCTCGAACCGAGAGATAGCGGTCGCCGTCGTGCTGGTCCACGCGGCGACGTAGCCGTCCGAGACCGCGGCGAGCGCGACCCTCACGACCTGCGCCGCGGTCGCGACTTCGCAAGGCCGATCGGCGTTGTCGCAGCCGTTGGGCTCGACGCGACCGCCGATGTCGACGCTCACGCCGAAGGGCCTTGCGAGCACAGCGAAGTCGCCGCTCGAGCGAAGCCCGATCCACACCGCGAGCGCCTCTCGTCCGTCCGCGCGCGCCGCGACGACGGGCGCGGCGTTGAGCGTCGAGCCGCCGCTGGACAGCGAGAGCGGAGGCGAGACAGGGCAGAGCTGCGCGTTGAAGATTCGACTGCGGATCGCGTAGGGACCGCGCTGCGGGTCGGCTTCGCGCGAGCGCGACTGCCACACGATGTAGATGGGCGAGGACGGGTCGGGGCTGGCGTTGATGGCGGGAGACGACGCCGCGAAGTCCGCGTCGTCCGAGACGGTGACCTCGTTCTGCGCCGAGTTGCACGCGACGACCGGCGCGCCGTCCGCGCGAAAGAGCCCAGCGCGAACCTGCCTCGCCGCCGAGATGCTCGCCTCGCGCTCGTGTGTCCATACCGCGGCGTAAAGCCCGTTGGCCAGGCGCGTGAGGGCGATGGCTGGAGCGAGGTACTGATCGTCCTCGCCGCGGGCGTTGACCTGAAAGTCCGGAGCTGGTCTTCGATCGCACACATCGATGCGGTTCGCGATCGAGCAGCCAGCGATCATGAGCTGTAGCGAAGCGACCAGCCCCGCACGCGGCGAGGGCATGGTCGAGCAACGGGGCGTCGAGCGCGAGAGCATGCGTGTCGCACAGACGAAGCACAGCGTGTGCCGAAAGGGCACGCCCTCGTCGAGCGCGGCGGTTGGTGCGCGCGGGGGTCGCTACGAACGGCGGCGACCGGACGGATCCGACCGCGACCGTCCGAAGGACGGTCCCAAGCAGGGACGAATTCACCGTAGAATCACGGCAGTGAAACAGCGCTCGCGCCCACGTCAACGCTCGCTCGATGCGCCCCTGTGGCTCGCGCTGGCCGGCGTCGGGAGCTGCACCGCGCGTCCGACGCAGATCGTCTTGCACGTCGATTCCAACGCCCCCTCGAGTCGATCCGCGCAGCTATCGATCTTCACGAGGGTCGGCGCTCCGTCGCTCGACGAGATCACTTCGTTTTCGGGACGGCCCGCGCGGTTCGATACCGCAGCCCGTCCTGTGTTTCCCGGGAGCGTCGGCCTCGTGCCTCCTGCACAAGGACCTCGGGGAGGACCGCTCACGGTGTGGGCCGCGCTCGATCTGCCCGCAGTGGCTGGACAACCGGCGATCCGCGTCGTGCGACTCCAACGATTGCAGTTGATCGAAGGCGTTCCACAGCTCGCACGCATGTACTTCAACGTGGCGTGCGCAGAGCTCACCGACGGTTGTCTTCGGAGTCCCCCGGCGCAGTGCACGGTCTCGGCGCTGTGCCTCGAGCGCGGCGAGACCTGTGGTGACGAGGGAGTGTGCGTGCCGCAAACGCTGCCGACAGAGCCCATCGATCCGCTCGACGCTGGAGTGCGCTTCGATGTGACCACGCGCGCCGACACGCGAGATCCCCGAGTGGATGCGCTCGACGCGCAGGACAGCGGCGTCGATGTGGTCAACGATGTGGTGGTCACGCCGGGCGCGCCGAGGCTGATCGCGCCCATGAGCACGAGCCGCGTCGCGCAGAGACAACCGTCGCTGCGATTCGAATTGCCGATGGGCGCGACGGACGCGCTCGTCGAGCTCTGCTCGGATCGCGCGATGACCATGGGCTGCAGCAGCTTCACGAGCGCAGGTCCGAGCGCGCCCGTGCCTGCGACGAGGCCACGAGGATGGACCTTCTGGCGGGCGACTGCACGAAGAGCAGGCGTCATGTTGGGAGCGAGCCCCGTGTGGCAGTTCTATGTCGGCTCGACGAGCCCGAGCTCGCCCGAGAACACCGTCCTCGGCAAGGTCACCGACCTCAACGGCGACGGCAGAGTCGACCTCGTCGTGTCCTCTGCGAGCCCCAACGAAGTCGCGGTGTTCTACGGAACGTCCTCGGGATTCGCCGCCACGCCCGGCAGCCTCCTGCCCTCCATCGCGCTCGTCTCTGGCTTCGGCGCGAGCCTGGACGCGGCTGGAGACATCAACGGGGACGGCTTCGGCGATCTCGTCGTCGGCGCTCCTGCTGGCAGCGCCGGAGCGGCGTACGTGTATCTCGGAAGCGCGACGGGCGTCGCGGCGACACCGAGCCACACGCTGACTGGCAGCGCGGCAGGCGAGGAGTTCGGCGCGAGCGTCGCAGGAGCGGGCGACGTCGACGGGGATGGCTACGGAGACTTGATTATCGGTGCTCCCAACGCGAGCGTGGCGGGCGTCGGCGTCGCAGGGAGCGCGACGATGTACTCTGGGGGGTCGGGTGTGCCCGCACGAGGCGCGTCGCTTCGAGGGGCCATGGCAGGCGAGCGCTTCGGAACAGCGGTCGCCGGCGGCGGTGATCTCAACGGCGATGGGTTCGCAGACGTCGTGGTCGGCGCGCCGCGGGCGACCGCAGGGATGCTCGTCGAGGGCGGCGAAGCCAGGGCGTTTCTCGGCGCAGCGACGGGGATTCAGCTCGTGCCGGCAGCGTCAGTCCCCGGTTGGGCGACAGGCGACCGGCTCGGCTCGTCGATCGCGATCATCGGTGACTTCAGCGGCAACGCCGCCGCGGACGTGATCATCGGCGGACCGAACACGACGTCCAGCGGCGTCGCGAGGCTCGGCCGCGGACGGATCGGGAGCACGCTGTTTCCTCCGGCGGGACAGGCGGTCTACATGTCCTCTCTACCGGCGCCCGACGGGGTCGGTACTGCGGTGTCGAGCGCGGGTGACGTCAACAACGACGGCTTCTCGGACTTCATCTTCACCGGGCCGCTCACGAGTCTGAACGGCACGAGGAGCGGCCTTGCCGCCGTGTGCCTCGGGATCGCCGTGGGAACTCGCTCTCCGTGCCAGGGGATCCTCCAGAACTCGTCGGCCAATGATCAGCTCGGCGGCAGCGCCGCGTCGGTCGGCGACGTCAACGGCGACGGGTTCGACGACATCGCCGTCGGAGCGCCGAACGCCACGCGCGCGGGCCGCACCGCGACCGGCTACGTGAGGATCTACCGGGGCGCTGGATCGAGCACGGGCATCACCGCGACCCACTCGCAAGAGATCGTGGGGACAAGGCCGAATCAGCGCTTCGGCACAGCGATAAGTCAATCGACCTTCTGAGTAGGGAACCGGATTTCGGTTCGAAAATGCACATCCGCAGGAAAATCAGTAGCGGCGTCAACACCCAAGCGGCAACACGCTCGCCTCACGGCCAGAGGTC
>LNEO01000392.1 GCA_001465015.1 Deltaproteobacteria bacterium Ga0077539
GTCGCGCGAAGCGCACCTTCCGCCGTGAGTCTTCGAACGGCGCCCAACACGGGGTTTGTTAACCCCGTGGAAGCAACACCTCTTTTCAAGTGAGCCCGCTGCTCGTTGCCCGCTGCTCGTTGCCTGCTGCTCGTTGCCTGCTGCTCGTTGCCCGTTGCCCACTGCCCGTCGCCCGCTGCCCGCTGCTCGCTGCCCGTTGCTGCGCTCGCTGACGGTGGTTGCGCGCAGCGCACCTTCCGCCGTGAGTCTTCGAACGGCGCCCAGCACGGGGTTTGTCAACCCCGTGCGAGCCACCCATCTTTTCATTGGGTCCGCTGCCTCGCCGCTGAAAATCCAGCGCATTCGAGGCAAGTGATGAATGATGAGTGCTTTGCTGCCGCGCCGGCGCATCGAGTCTGCGAAGCACAATGCGCGGCTGATTTGCTGCCGTGCCGGCGCATCGGGTCTGAGACCAATCCACACCAGCTCAGCTGCCGCTGCTTCGCTCGCTACCGCTCGATCGTCGTCGTGCTGGGAGGCAGCACGCGATACGTCCGCTCGACGAAGTCGTAGATGTCCAAGAAGAACTGCTCCATCCGCGGACCGCCGGGGATGGGCGAGTCCGCGAAGAACGTCCCCTCGATACAACCGTCGCCCGTTCTGCACCGTCCGTCGGGAAACACCATGATGAACTTCGCGAGTCGCTGCCAATCGGCGAGCTGCGGGTCGACCATGCGTTGACTGATGATGACGCCGAGCGCCGCGATCTCGCTCGGCTGCATTCCGTACCCGTGCAGGACGTACACGACCGGGTAGCGTCGCTCGCGGTTCTCGGGGCGGTGATACCCGGGAGGAAGAAACACAGAGACGGGCCCGGTTCGATTGGCGCGATCCGAGCGCAGCTCGAACGTGCACGCGTAGCCGACGGAGCAACGACCCGCGTCATCGCGAGTGCTCATCATCGGCGTGATCGTTCGGTCGAGCCCCGGCCATCGACCAGAGATCCACGAGAACGCCGCGGTGAGTCGATTCGCGATCTGATCGGCAGTTCCGACGTGCGCGCCATCGCCGGCGAGGATGGCCTCGGGCGTGGCGTCGTACGAGCCGTACCGGAGCAGCACGTTTTGCGGGAGCCTCGCCCAGTCGATGTCGTCCGCGATGTACATCGCGTCCGAGCGTCGATCCGGCTCGCGACCGTACGTGAGCCCGTCGAAGCCGTTGAACACCTGCAGTCCGCGCCCCGCTTCGGCGAGCGCCGACGCGAAGTGATTGGCGTTCACGCCAAATTGCAGCGCGTCTCGCACCCCTCCGTCGACCCAGAACGCGAGTCGATCGCGCTCGCTCGCTGGGAGCCTGACGTAGTTTCGCCGGGGGCTTCTGCGATCGTCGCCGGGCGGCTCCAAGCTGTCGTACCGCGCGTTGCCTTCTCCGTGATCGTAGGGACAACGCTCGCCCGACGGGCACGGCACGCCGTCGACGCCGACATCGTCGAAGGGCTCACCGAGGTCGTAGACGAAGTTCGCCTCGAGCCCCGACGGATTGAACTGCCGATCGTAGTCGTCGCCGCTCGGGTCTGGATTGCTGAGCGCGTCGTAGCCGGGCTCCATCGCGCTCGGCAGCCCGTCGACGCCCACGTCGCGATAGGGCTCGCCGACGTTGCGAATGACGGGTTCGCCTGCGTCGCGCACGCCGTTGCCGTTGCGATCGACGGCGAGCGCGATCTCGAAGGGGACCGTCCCCTGCCCGCCTGCCCATAGACCAGGCTGATTGCGAACGGAGTTTCCATCACAAAACGTGATGACCGAGAATCGCCCGTCGGGGTTGTACTCGTCGTCGTAGTACCGACCGCGCGGGTCCATCGCTCCGCCGAGCACGACGGGCGCGCGACACCGAGCGTCGTCGGCGCGCGCGAGCTCCGTCGCAGGAACGCCGAGCGGAAGCACTCCGTTCATCGGGTCGGAGTAGGTGAGCGGATTGCCGAACATCCGAGTGATGTCTCGAAAGCCGTTGATGCGCGCGCGGCGGTCGAACGTCCCACCGGTCCCCATCCCGGGCGGAGCGTAGAAGTGTTCGAAGTCTTGCACGTCGACAGAGAGGTCGTTCGACGGAGGAACCCGCGTGCTGCTCGAGCTCGCGCAAGCCGCGTCGCCGAGCGTCGCGCGCTGCGCTTCGCTGCAAAACCCTCCGGCCACCCACGAGCGAAGCGCGTAGCTCGAAAACCCCGAGTCCGCCGGGCCGCCGAGGGGCGCGATGGCGTCGAAGCGCGCGGGGTTTCGCGTGCCGATCATCGAGCTTCCGACGCCGCCCATCGAGATCCCCGAGATCGCTCGCCACACCGCGCGACGCGCGACGCGCTCGGCGCCGAGCCCCCTGCGAATGACCGCGCGAAAGGTCCCGAGTCGCATGGACGAAAACGCCACCGCGCGACCGTCCGCGGTGATGCGTGTGTTGGCGAGCGGCACGATCCGAGGCGGCCTCGCGCTCGGCCCCGGGCCGCTCCACGCGAGCTCGATGTGCCGGTGAAACAGCGACGGAACGCGCGCTGCGACCGCCGGCACCGTCAGCTCCATCTCGCGCAACAACCGCGTCGATCCCGGCCCGAAGCGCACCGAAGGCCCGATCGCCTCGTAGCCCTCGGGGACCGCGTCGTCTGCGCAAGCGATGCTCGCGGGCATCGCCGAGAGCCCCGTCGCGTGCGGCGAGAGTCCCACCGACGCGTGCTCGAACGGAGCGCCAACCGCGCCGCGCAGCACCATTCCGGGCGCGATGGTTCCTGTGATCTCGGGCGTGGCGGCCGGACACGAAGGGACCGTCGAAGATCGAACATGGACCGTGAAGCTCGCCTCGGGCGGGGCAGGACCTCCCGCGACGAGCGGCTCGACTTGAACAGCCGTCACCGTCGCGACGCCCTCGGCCATGCCGCGAACCGCGAACTCGACCGAGCCGCTCGATCGCGCGACGGTGATCGTCGGCGGGAGCTCGAGCAGCCCAGCGGGCCGCGCGCTGAGCGCGTAGGTGGCAGCGCACGCCCTGCGATCCTGACGCAGCCGCAAGAGAGCGCGCTGCGTCGATCCGACAGCGACGAAGAGCGGCCCAGGATAGACCGAGTGAATCGGGACCGCCTCTGCGCACAGCGGTTGACCCGCGTCCGCATCGCCCTGCGAAGAAGCGTCCGACGGAGCATCGACAGCCACATCTGCGGGCGCACCATCGGGCAAAGCTGCGTCCTGGGGGCTCGTGCGCGACGCGCAGCTCCACAGGACGATCGATGCCAGCACGAGCGGGGGTCGACGCACCGTCATGCGCAGAGTGTTTCGCAACTCGGCGATCGAGTCGATGGCCGCCCTCGCGCGCAGGCCCGCGAGCGCGATACTCACACGCGCTCATGCCCTCCCCGCGCGCCGTGATCTTCGATTTCGACGGAACCCTCGCAGACTCCCGCGAGGTCGTCCTCGCGCAGTACAACCGGATCGCGCCGCGCCTGCGCGTGCGCCCCGTGCAGCGAAGCGAGCTCGAGCAGCTGCAGCGGCTCCCTCCGAACGAAGCGCTGCGCGCGTACGGCGTCGCGTGGTGGAAGCTCCCGCTGCTCGTCTTCGCCGTGCGGCGCGCCCTTCGTGAAGAGGTGCTGCGCATCGAGCTGTGTCAGGGCGTGCGCGAGGTCCTCGACGAGCTTCGCGCGGAGGGGGCGCGCTGCTCGGTGCTCTCGACGAACGCGACGGACAACATCGAGCGCTTCGCCGCGCACCACCGATTGCCTCGCTTCTCTGCGATCCGCGGCGGAGTCAGCATGTTCGGAAAGGCGCGAGCCCTCGACCGCTTCGTGCGCGAACAAGGCATCGAGCGTGAACGCGCCGTGTACGTGGGCGACGAAGTGCGCGACGTCGAGGCGGCCCACAGCGTCGGCGTGCGGTGCATCGCCGTCACCTGGGGCTTCTCGCATCGAGACGCGCTCGCGTCGAAAGAGCCGTGGCGCCTGGTCGACACCGCGCGCGAGCTGGCCGACGTCATTCGTGACTCGTGACGAACAGCGCCGAGATCGACCGACGAAGCGACGCTTCTTCGATCCGATCCCTCCCCCTTTGATTGTATGTGCGCTCTGCTCAGAACCCGAGCGAGCGCCAGGTGTTGGGCCCGACCACCCCGTCTGCGTCGAGCCCGTTCTCGCTCTGGTAGTGAATCACCGCGTTCTCCGTGTCTTCGCCGAAGATGCCGTCGACTTCGATGTCGTACCCTGCATCCACCAGCGCTTGCTGCAGGTTCTCTACGCTGTCTCCGCGAGCGCCGCGCTCGATCATTCCAGGCATCGGTGTCCTCCTTTGAACCGTCGTCCAGACCCCGAAGCCTCGGAGCCCACAGCGATGAGAGTTCCAACTCGCAAGATTGTCAATCGAGCAGTCGTTTTACAGGCAATCCTGACTCCTACACCTTGATCGCTCCTCACGAGCGCCCTCACGTTCTGCGCACCCCACCCACACGAGGGAACATTCGCAGGCCGCTCCGCGGTACGATCCCGCACATGGCGACGCGGTTTCCTTCGGCCATCTTTTGCGGCGCGCTCGCGCTCATCTCACCCGCCGCGCGAGCGCAGTCTTCCGACGGCGCGACAGCGCAGCTCGCGCCGCGAGAGCGCGACGAGCTAGCCCGCGCGCACTTTCGCGCGGGTGCGCGGTACTTCGAGCTCAGGCAATACCCCGAGGCGGCGACGGAGTTCGAGCGAGTGTTCGAGCTGACCGGACAGAGCACCCTCTTGTACAACGCCGCTCGCGCGTGGGAGGCCGCCGGAAGAGCGAGGAGCGCCGTGTCCGCCTACCAGCGCTTCGTCGCGCGCGGAGCGCAGGGCGTCGACCGCGCCGCGATCGAGAGCTCGATCGTGGCGCTCACGCCTCGCGCCGAAGAAGAGGACCGCGCTCGCGCCCGCGCGGAGGCCTGCCAGAACACAGCAGCGCCGCAAGCGTCGTCGACCTCGAACACGACCCCGAGCTCCGCCACGCCCGCCGTGCCAGTCGCCTCCGCCAACGCAGGGCCGCTCTTGCAACTGCGCACGAGGGTGCGCTTCGAGCACTCATCGGCGAACATGGTGGGTCCCTGGGTGCTGCTCGGCGGCGGCGCGGTGGTGGGAGCGCTCGCGCTGTGGCAAGGGATCTCGTCGATCGGCGACGCAGCCCGTGTCCGCGATGCGACCACGTGGAGCCCGCAGTTGACCTCGAGCTACTACGGCGTTCGCGAGCAGGGCAACACGTCGATCGTCCTCGGCGCGACCGCAGGCGCCGTGCTCGTCGGGGGCGTCGTGTGGCTCGTCGCGCGAGGCCCCGGAGAAAGGCGCGAAGAAGTGCTCAGGACCGCGATGATTTTGCCGACCGTCGGCGGCGCGACGCTCGCGCTCGGAGGTGTGCTTTGAACCCGCCTCGCTCTCACGACCGCGCGCTCGCTGCGAAGGCAACGGCCGCGCTGTTGGGCGCGATGCTGCTCGGCGCGAGCGGCTGCACCAACCCGACGCTCGACGGCAACGGCGCCATCGCGTGCGGCGCAAACAACGCGTGCCCACCGGAGTTTCAGTGCCGCGCAGGGCGCTGCTGTCCGCAGAGCTCGGACCCCGCGACGTGCCCCTCGGTCACATACGCGCCAGACCTGCGCGTGGGCGGGACCGCGTGCACGAGCGCAGGCTCGTGCGAGCTCGGGTTCGTCTGTCGCTTCGGTCGTTGTTGTCCGCCGGGCTCGACGCTCGCCGAGTGTCCCTCGGAGCGATTCGTGATGGGGCGCGACACCGGCGGAATCGCCTGCGACGGCGCAGGACGGTGCGAGCAGGGCTACGAGTGCCGCTCGGGCCGCTGTTGCCCGATGGGCAGCGCGCAGAGCGCGTGCCCGGCGGAGAACGTCGTTCCGCGTCGGCAGGTGGGCGGCGTCTCGTGCGGCGCGAACAACAGCTGCGACCCGGGGTTCGAGTGCCGGTTCGACCGATGTTGCCCGCGTGAATCGCCGCTCATGACGTGCCCTGCGGCGGACTTCGTTCCGCTTCGCACCGACGGGACGCTTCGCTGCGACGCGCAGAGCCGTTGCCCCAACGCCCACGGCTACACCTGTCGACAGGGTCAATACTGCTGCCCCGCGACCGGCGGAAC
>LNEO01000393.1 GCA_001465015.1 Deltaproteobacteria bacterium Ga0077539
TCACCATCCGCCGCCTCCGGTGCGACGAAGCAGCGCGTCGACCAGCGCGTCGAGGTCCTCGCGCGTGTTGTAGGGAGCGAGCGAGGCGCGCACGGTGCTCTCGAGGCCGAAGCGTCGAAGGATCGGCTGCGCGCAGTGGTGTCCGCCGCGCACCGCGATCCCTTGCTTGTCGAGGTACGTCGAGAGCTCGTGCGTCGACTGTCCTTCGATCACAAACGAGAGCACTCCCGCCTTCTCTCGCGCGCAGCCGATGATTCTGAGCCCGGGAACCTCGAGCAGTCGCTGCGTGCCGTACTCGAGAAGCCCGTGCTCGTAGCGCTCGACGTTCTCGATCCCGAGCCTCGTGAGCCAGTCGAGCGCGGCGCCGAGGCCGACGGCGTCGGCGATGTTTCCCGTTCCCGCTTCGAAGCGCGCGGGCGCCGGTTGAAACACGGTCTTCTCGAAGGTGACGTCGACGATCATGTTGCCCCCGCCCTGCCAAGGGGGCATCGAGTCGAGCAGCTCGGCGCGCGCGACGACCGCGCCGATCCCGGTGGGCGCGAACACCTTGTGTCCCGAGAAGACAAAGAAGTCGCACCCCAGCCACTGCACGTCCTGTCGCATGTGCGAGACCGACTGCGCCCCGTCGAGCAGCACCATGGCTCCGCGGCGGTGCGCCATGGCGATCATCTCGCGCGCCGGCGTGACCGTCCCCAAGGCGTTGGACACCTGCGGCAACGCGACGAGCTTGGTGCGGTCGTTGAGCAGCTTTTCGTACGCCTCGAGGATGATGTCCCCGCGGTCGTCGACGGGCGCGACGCGCAGCTTCGCTCCGGTCTCGGCGCAGAGCATCTGCCACGGGACGATGTTCGCGTGGTGCTCGAGGTGCGTCAGGACGATCTCGTCTCCGGCGCTGACGTTGCGACGCCCCCAGCTCTGCGCGACGAGGTTGATGCCCTCGGTCGTGCCGCGGACGAACACGACGTCGCGCACGCTGGTCGCGTTGACGAAGCGCCGAACGCTCTCGCGCGCGGCCTCGTAGGCGTCCGTGGCGCGCGCCGCGAGCGCGTGCGCCGCGCGATGGATGTTCGAGTTCTCTCGCTCGTAGTAGGTCTTCAGCCGCTCGATCACGGTCCGCGGCTTCTGCGTGGTCGCGGCGTTGTCGAGCCAGACGAGCTGCTTTCCGTGCACGCGCTCGGACAGAATCGGAAACTCACGCTTGAGCGCGTGCCCGTCGATCGGACCGCCGCTCGCGGGCAGCTCGAGGGCGAGGATCGGGTTGATTTCGTGTGCCACGTACGGCGACGCGGGCGCCTCCGGCTGCGCCGGCACGGCTCGAGCGCGCTGCGGGGCGTCCACTCGCCCCAGCTCCCGTGGCTCGTCGTCGAACAGGCCGATCCTGAAGTCGAGCGGCGCGTCGAGCGCGGCGTTGTCGAACCGCGGCTCGGCGAAGAACGGGTTGCTCCCTTCGTACTCGCGGCGCGACGGCGGCGCAGGGCTCTCGGTTGGGGCGCTCTGCGGGGACGCCGCCGGGACGTTGGCCGCGCGAGGCGCGGTGGGCGCCTGCGCGACGGGAGCATCGACCATCGGAGGAGCCGCGGGCTCGCGCGCGGTCGTAGCGCTCGGCGCGGAGGTCGGCCCCGAGCTCACCGTCGGATCGATGGGCGGAGCGCTGAAGAGCTCGTTGGCGTAACGAGAGATCGCGAGCGTCAGGCTCGCTGGGTCCGGGTCGGGCAGCGTGGGGCCAGACGGGACACGCGTCGCGGCCATTCCCACGCCGGGCGACGCTGCGGGCGGAGAGGCGCCTTGCGTCGCGGACGCAGGGCCCACCGAGACGAGCGACAGCTCCGCGGGCAGCGGGCGATCAGGGGTACTCATGGTAGTGGTTGACGGTCACGCCTTCGAGCACGCCGAGCGCGTCGTGTACGAGCACCGCGGTCGAGCAGTAGAGGGCCAGGAGGTACTGCGCGGCGCCCTGCGGATTGATGCCCATGAGGCGAACCGAGAGGCTCGGGCTCACTTCTCCGGGGAGGCCTGGTTGAAACAGTCCGACGACGCCGCGCTTACGCTCGCCCGTGCGCAAGAGCAGAATGTCGCTCTTGTTGTCCTGGATCCGCAGCTTGTCACACGGAATCAAGGGCAGCCCGCGCCAGGTGAGAAACGGCGCTCCGAACAGCGTCGCCGTGGGCGGCGGAACGCCCCTTCGCGTGCACTCGCGCCCGAAGGCCGCGATCGTCTTGGGGTGCGCGAGAAAGAACGACGGCTCCTTCCACACGAGGGCGATCAGCTCATCGAGGTCGTCGGGCGTCGGCGGTCCCTTGCGCGGCTTGATGCGCTGCTCGGGATCGGCGTTGTGAACGAGCCCGTAGTTCTTGTTGTTGATGAGCTCGTCTTCTTGCTTCTCTTTGAGCTTGTCGACCGCGAGGGTGAGCTGCTCTTTCACCTGGTCCATCGGGCTGCGGTAGAGGTCCGAGATGCGGGTGTGCACCGCGACCGTCGTGGTCACCGAGCTGAGGACGTACTCGCGCGGCTGCGCTTCGTAGTCCGAGAAGCCGACGGGCAACACCTCGTTGGGGTCGGGCGTGCAGCGCACGGAGAACTTCTCGTCGAGCGCCTGGTTCACTCGGTACACGCCCGCCTCGGTGGGGACCCAAGGCAGCAGTTGCACGAGCCAACGGGGCGTCGCTCCGCGCCACTGCGGCGGCGTCTTCGTCGTGTTCGAGAGCTGCCTCGCGGCCCTCTCGCCAATGAATTTCACCGGGTCTGTCATCGTCTCTAGGGTCTCCCGTCGACGCGGCCTCCGTGCCGCGATCGTGGGCCAACTATATCGATAGCGTCGCGTCGCGTGGTGTCATTTCCGCTGCGTCGAAGGGGACGGTCGGGAGACGTTGCCGCGCGAGGTCATCGGCGTTGTCGGTCGTTTGTCGCGACGGGCGCCGGAAGCATGGCGCGGCCCGAGCGGTCTCCCAGGAGACAGCTCGGGCTGCTCAGGTTGCGGGCAGCAGAAGACCGCGCGAAGCCCGTGTAGAGTCCACGGCTCCATGAAGATCGGCATCGGTTCACTGTTCGCGTGCACGTTGGTCGCATTGGTTGGTTGCTCCTCGCCGCCGGTGATGGCGGACGGTGGAGAAGACCGCGTTGTTCCGTCGGACATGACCGCGCCGATGGACGCGCGCGAAGACGCGTCCGTGCCCTCGGACACCATGACCACCCCTGATGCAGCGGACGGTAGCGACGCTTCGGGTATGGGCTTGCGCTGCTCGGCGACGCGCCCGTGCCCATCAGGCCTCGCGTGCGTCGACGGAACATGCCAGCTCGACTGCGGCGGAACCTCTCGCTGCGGCGCTCCCGCTCGCTGCTGCGCGATGGGCGAAGTGTGCGCAGCGGGAGCGTGCACGGCTCCAGGCGCGTTGTGCACCCCGACGCCAGGCTGCGGCTCGGGGATGGGCTCGTGTCCGAGCGGGCAGTACTGCGACGCCGCGCTGATGCGGTGTCTGCCCAACGCCGCGACGGGGATGTGCACTGTCCCCGCGGCGCGTTCGTTTCGCCCGGTGCAAGCCTGGGCGTGGCCCGGAAGCACGGCGCGGCCCGACTACAGGGGCGTGCTCACGACGCCGATCGTCGCGGACGTCGATCACGACGGAGCGAGCGACGTGCTCGTGGTCGCGTACCGAGATCCGCCCGCGTCGTTTGGAGGAAACGTTCCAGCGTTGGCGATCGTGTGCGCGCTCTCGGGCGCAGGGGACTGCATGGGCGGAGCGCGCGAGCTCTGGTGCACAGAGCCGCAGATGGACCCGACGCGAGACGTCAACGCGTGGGGCAACATCGCGGTCGCAGACCTCGACGCGACCGACGGGCGCAACCAGCTCACCATCATCGCGCAGATGCGCCTCGGCCCGCAGGGCTCTGGGGGAATCGTCGCCTTCGACGAGCGGGGCAATCGCCTCTGGATGGGCCGTCGCATGGACGGGACTCCGGTGAACACCGACTCGGGGCTCACGCTCAACGTGGGCTCGTTTGGCAGCGTCGCGATCGCCGACCTCGAAGGCGACGGACGCGCCGAGATCATCGTGGGCAACACGGTCTTCGAATCCACGGGCGTGCTGCGCTGGCAGGGGACGGGCGCGTGCTGGGGCGCGCTGGGGGCTCACTCGTTCGCCGCGGACCTCAGCAATCCTCCGGACGGAACGCTCGAGGTCATCTGCGGAGGTACGGTCTACTCGGCGACGGGCAGCATGGTGTGGCGCGGGGCGGGCCTGCCCGCGGGCTGGGGCGGCGTCGCGGATTTCGACGGTGATTCTCGGCCCGAAGTGGTCGTCGTCAACGACGGTCAAATCGCCATCTATCGCGCCGACGGGACCCCAGCGAGCACCGTCACCGCGTTTGCGTCGGTGGGGCTCGACGGCCGCGGCGGCGCCCCGACGATCGCCGACCTCGACGGCGACGGGACGCCCGAGATCGGAATCGCCGGCGCGAGCGTGTACGGAGCGCTCCGAGTGCTTCCGCGGGCGGGCGGGATGTTTGCGTTCGAGCGCGTCTGGACTCGGCCCGCGGACGACACGTCGTCGAGCAGCACGGGCTCTGCGATGTTCGACTTCGACGGCGACGGTCAGTACGAAGTGATCTATCAGGACACCTGCCGCGCCAGGGTTTTTGCAGGTAGAGACGGCACCGTGCTGATGGACATCCCGAACATCTCGGGCACCGCAGCCAACTACCCCACGGTGGCGGACCTCAACGCCGACGGCCGCGCGGAGTTCATCACCGTAAGCGACTCGTACTATGCGCGGTCGGGGATCGTGCCGTGCCCGATGACGACGCCGCGCACCGACGGCGTGCGGGTGTTTCGCGACGCCAACGACAACTGGCAGAGCACGCGCGGCATCTGGAACCAGTTCTCGTACTCGGTCACCAACGTGTGCGACGGCGTCGATTCGGTCTGCGAAATGGCTGAGAACCAGCACGGCGCGATCCCTCGGCGCCCTCGCGCGTCGTGGTCGGGTTCGCTCAACAGCTTTCGCGTGAACGCTCAGCTCGGGCTCGTCCCGCGAAGGGCCTCGGACCTCGTGGTGGTGTCGCTCGCGGCCGACGTCGCCTCGTGCCCGACCCAGTACGTCCTGCGCGCGGACGTCGCCAACCGCGGCGCCCTGTCGGCGCCCGCAGGCACGCCGGTCTCGTTTTTCCGGCGCGACGCCATGGGCGTACGCACGCGGCTCGGGACCGTCATGCTCTCGCGCGCCCTCGCGCCGGGCGGAACCGCGCGGGTCGAGCTGCGCGTGATGCCCCCAGCGCCCGGCGTTTTCGAGGTCATCGCCGTCGTCAACGATGACGGCATGGGAGGCGCGGCCCTCCGCGAGTGCAACAGCGACAACAACACCTCGGCGCCGCTCTCCGTCGACTGCACGATCGTGGGCTGAGCGCTGGCGTCGAGGCGAGAGGCACGCTCGCCCTGTGAAGGATCGCAGCGCGCGTTGCTAGAACACGTCGGGCATGCCCGGCGCGGGACCGGAGAAGATGGAACTCGCCGCGTCCGCGCTCTGCTCGTCGAGCTCGCACCACCCCAGTTGCGCAAGGGCGCGGGCGTGGAGGTAGCCCGTGTACAACGGCGCGAGCGCGCGCACCGAGAGCGCGAGTCGACCTTCGCCGCCGCGTTCGACGGTGGCGCGCCCGTTGGCGACCGAGAGCACCCAGCGGCCGTTGTTGGCCTCGATCAGCGGGTCGGTGACTTCGAGGTGCAGCGCTGCCGTGACGTGCTGGGCGTAGCCCCGGTCTCGAAGCGCACGAGGGACATCGACGACGCGAAGCATCCAGTCGTCGCGCTGGTTGACCTCGAACCCTTGTTGTTCTCGCAAGAGCGAGAACCACTGCTCGACGCCGTCGCCACGGATGAACGCATGTGGCGCCATCGACTGATGCGCCGAGATGAACGCCAGCAGCGCGCGCCAACCATCCGCGGTGCTGGCGCGCAAATCGGTGAGCACCAGGTCGTAACGTCGCGTCGGCTCTGCCTCGTGCGTGAACGAGATGTACGCCTCGATCGAGCCGTCTCGCTCGAAGACGTAGCTTCGCAATCGGTAGCGGTGACTGTGCAGGATCATGCGCTGCCAGAACCAGTCGCTGCGATCGAACCAGCCCGTGCTGTTGCGAGCGTTGAGGTTGTAGATGGCGCGCACCGCGGGCTCGTCTTCTGCGAGCATGGGGCGCGCGCGCAACACGCCATCGTCGCGCTGCAACACGGGCGGCAGCTGCAAGCGGTATCGATAGTGCTGCCCGGCGCGCTCATAGTCAGCGCTGCGATAGACCGGTTGTGTCGCAGGGTAGAGGCACGAGAGCGCGACGTTGCGTTGGTGGAGTTCGCGAATCAAACCCGCCATCAACTGCGATGCAGCGCCGCGGCCGCGGTGCTCGGGCGCGACGCCGACGGCAGTGATCGCACCGGTCGAGACCGATCGTCCGCCGAACCACTGGCCTTGCGGAATGTTGACGAGGCCACCCGCGACGCGCCCTTGTGAGTCCCGCACAACCCGAGGATCGACGCCGCTGGAGACGCGCTCGATCCATCGTGTGGTGACTACGTCATCGGTCGGGAGCGTCGGAGCGAGCGCGGCGATCACAACGTCGCCGAGCGCGCGGAGTTCTGTTTCGTCCGCGGGTGCACCGTACTGATAGGGATGCTTCACGATGGGCTCTCCTTCGAGGAAAGAGCGACGACGTAGCCACCCGAACTCCGTCGAGCAACCTCCGCACGACACGAGTGAGCGTGTGCGGCGATCCGTTCGAGAGTCTCGGCGACTGGGACATTCTGCACCGGACACCGCACGTCCTCCGTCCGATGACCTGGCTCGGGTGTGATTCCCATCCTGCTCACGAGCTCAGGAGGAGCCTGGAGCTCCAGCTCCGCAAGCGCTTGAAAAGAGGGGCAGAGCCGTGCGAGCGAGAGG
>LNEO01000394.1 GCA_001465015.1 Deltaproteobacteria bacterium Ga0077539
CTCGCCTCCCGGCCGTGTGCAGAGCGCGTTCGTCGACGCTCTGCTCCTCCCGGTTTCCGCTGCTGTTCCAACACTTTGCCTTTGGGGCGTTGCGCATCGCGCGGCAGCGCGGGTGGGGGCTTCAGCACTGCGCTCACCGTCGTTCTGCTCACGCGGGGCGCGCCGCAGCGCGGGTGGGGGCTTCAGCACTGCGTCCTCCGTCGTTCTGCCCACGCGGGGCGCGCGGCAGCGCGGGTGGGGGCCGCCGCGCTCCGCGGCTCGATGTAAAACGTCGTTTCGTCGCTCGATTTGCTACGCTGACTCTCTGTTTCAGCCCTTGAAGTTTTCGGCGCCTATGCCGCAGTCGCCTCCGCCCATCGCGAAGGTCGGCGTCGATCGAGAGAGCTCAACGCACTGTACGACCGAGCGCTGGGCTCGTGTGCGGCGACCGGACGGCGCCGTGCGCGCCCGAGCACGCGAGTCGGACGTGCGGGCGGACGCCTCCGCGCGTCGCGTGGGCTCGGGCTGCAACCGGGACGAACGGTCCCGACTGATGAGTCGGTCCAGTGAACGGCACTCCGTGTCAGTCACCGCAAGCGACGGTGAAGCAACGCGCGAGTTCGCACGCGGGTGGTGCTTGCGTGGCGGTTACCTCTTCGCGCGCAGCTCGGCCAGCTCGAGCTCGAGGGCGATTCGCGCGGCGCGCTCGCGCTCTTTCTCGTCGCGCTCGCGCTCTTTCTCGTCGCGCTCGCGCAGGGCTCGCTCGCTGTCGGTCTCGACGAGCTCGTCTCCGTGCGCGCCGATTGCGAGGCGGACCCGCGTGTGCGCGCCCTCACCGACGCTGCGAAGCCAACACCCCAGCGACTCCGAGCGCACCCGATCTCCGTTGCCGCGAAACACGCTGACGAACCCGCGGCGCTTCACCTTGCGCCACACCTGCCAGCGTACGCGCCCTCGCGCTTCGTCGCCGCTCGCTTCGGGGTCGAACACCACCAGCTCGTCGACGCCCATTTGCTTGTACTCGCTCGGCCCGTCCTCGTAGTCCTTCAGGTAATCGCGGCCCACGATTTCGAGCGCGAAGGACGGTCGCCGAGCGACGTTCCACAGCAGCCACGACGGCGGCGCAGCGTCGGGATCTTCGTCAGGGATTACGTAGATGTCCGGCGCGATCCGCTGCGTCGAGTCGCCTTCGACCCAGTACAAAAACTGATCGGCCCCCACGAACGCTCGCTCGCCGCGCTCGGCGAGAAACCTCGCCAACAACGGCCGCAGCAGCTCCGCGATGAGCCGCTGCATCATCGACTCCCCCATGTGATCGGTCTCCGGATAGAACGCCGGCACTGGCGCGGCTTCGATCTTCCTCATCGCACTTTCCGCAACGACGACCACGGTAACACGTGGCTGCGGCAAAGGCGCTCGATCCGGGCGCGTGGCAGGGCGATCGCGAAGAGATCTTCGACCGGTACGTGGCAACGAGACCGTCGGCGATGTCTCAGCACGCTGAGCCAGCCCTTGATATCCTTCGAGGGGCCATGCGTCGGCTCACGGTGCCTTTGCTCCTTGCGTTGTTCGGTTGCCAGAGTCCCGCGACCGTGGTGCTCGTGGCGGTGGACACGAACGTCCCGATCGAGCGCACGATGCGCGTCAATCTCATCGCGAGTAAGCCCGGCTCGTCGGCGTTGCCCGAGTCGCGGCTCCTCGAGCGAGCGCAGAATCGCTTGACGTTTCCTCTGTCGTTTGGCGTCAGACCTTCGACCGCCGATCGAACGGGGCAAACGGAGCTGCGATTCGAGGTCGAGCTCCCGGGTCGAAGCGCGACCGACCCCACGATTCGATGGACGCGCCGCGTCCGCTTCGCGTTCGTCCCGAGAACGCGAGGGATCGTTCGCGTGTTTCTGCCGCTTCGATGCGGCGAACCCGCGGTGGGATGTCCGCCCGCAGAGCGAGACACCTGTACGGTCGCGCGGCTGTGCGAGATCTCGAACCTCACCTGCGGAAACACCGGAGAGTGCACGCCCGTCGACGTGACGCCCGATCCGTTCGACGGAGATGCGTCCTTCGCCGAGCCGGACGCCGCGAACACCGCGATGGACGCGAACACCGCGATGGACGCGAACACCGCGATGGACGCGAACACCGCGATGGACGCGAACACCGCGATGGACGCGATGGACGCGATGCCGCGCGACGGCGCGACGTCGGACATCGGCAGCGAGGGCGCCGCGGACGCGAGCGAAGAGCGCGACGTCCGCGTGCCCGATGCCGCGTGCACTCCCAATTGCGCCGGACGCGTGTGCGGAAACGACGGCTGCGGTGGCTCGTGCGCGCCCGGTTGTCCGCCCCTGCCAGGAACGCTTCCCCCGACGTGCAGCCTCGCTGGGAGCTGCAACTACGTGTGCGCTCGAGGCTTCGCAAACTGTGGCGGCGGAGCGGACTGCGAGACTCCGCTCGGGACGGCGACCAACTGCCAGATGTGCGGCGATGCGTGCAGCGGCGCGACGCCGATCTGCAACAGCGCCATGGGTCGATGCGTCGCGGGCAGCTCGTGCGTCGCGCCCAACACGCTTTGTGCAGGATCGTGTGTCGACACCCGTTCGGACCCGCGTCACTGCAGCGTGTGTGGCCGAGCGTGCGTCTACCCGAACGCGACCCCGATCTGCGCAGCGGGCACGTGCAGCCTGGGACCGTGCATGGGGACCTTCGCGAACTGCGACGGCAACGACGCAAACGGCTGCGAGATCGACACCAACACCGACACCAACAACTGTGGAAGCTGCGGCACCATGTGCGCAGGCGGTCAGATTTGCCTCGGCGGACGCTGCATGACGAGCTGCCCTTCGGGCTTCGCGGACTGCAACGGGTTGTCCGCGGACGGTTGCGAGACGAACATCACCAACGATCGAGAGCACTGCGGCGGCTGTGGAGGAGACTGCGCAAGCAACGCCAATTGCGTCGCGAGCAGGTGCTCAGTGTGTCCCGCGGGACAGATCGCCTGCGGCGGAACGTGCCAGCCATCCGTTGGCTGCGCGCCGGCCTGCCCGAGCGTCTCCGGCGTCGACGCGACCTGCGTCGAGACCCCGGGGAGCTGCGTCGAGCGGTGCGTGTCGGGCTTGGTTCGGTGTATTCCGCAGTCGAGGCTCAACGCTGCCTGCGGCGGAGGCCTCGGACGCTGCAACGAGATCGGTCAGTGCCGGTGCATCAGCGCGCCGTCGCTGTGTCGCGCCTGCGGCACGTGCGGCATCTGCGGCAGCGCCTGCTCGTGACTCGGCCGAATCCATCGATCGACTCAGCGTCTGTGTTCCAAACGCGATCCTGCCCGCCGTTCGCCGACGCCGAAGATCAGCACCACGAGTGGCTCACGGTGCGCCTCGAGATCACCCGAACGCAGACGGGAGATCTCTTCGGCTGGCCCGCGACCAACAAGCGGACCACCTGGAAGGAGATTCGCGACTCGCTAGCTCACCATCGCGCGAGCTCTTCGCGTTGATTGTGTGTGTCTTTGCGACGCGCTACGGGTCGTCGCGAACGAACAAGTTGCGCGCGGGATCGAAGCGCAGTTGCAGCGGCGCGCCGCGCTCGCCCGTCACGCGAAGCGCGTTGGGCGCGGTGATCTCGAAGCGCTAATGGTGCGGATGCGGCGCGTTGTCGCTCCCATCGAGTCGATCGCCGGTGATCACCGCGGCGAGTCGAACGATCTGCGCCCGTGGATCGCGAGCCAGGCCGACGAGCGCAGCGAGGTAACGGCCGATCGGGCGAACGTAGACTCGAGCGTGTTCGACCGCCGTTGGATGTCCGAGCCTCTCTTCGCGGCGCTGCGCGCGGTCTCGTCGATCCTCGCCTGAGGCACCAACCTCCTGCTCGCGCGCCTCCTCGACAGGCGAAGGGGGCGTCTGCCCGAAGCGTCACTCTGCGGGAAGCGCGACAGAGAAACGCAACCACCCGTCGCCGCGGAGCGCCTCTCGGTTGCCGTCGAAGCTGTGGGTGGTCGGTCCATTTTCGATGCCGCCGAGCCATAGAGCGTCGCCGCGCACCGCCAGCGCGCGCAGCTCTGCGTGTCCTCGGATCATCGGTGCGGGCAGTCGCTCGGCGGGCTCTGCGGCGCGACCGGACCAGCGGAGGACGAAGGGCCTGCCTTCGCCTCCCACGCTCACGCCGACGGGGTTTTGCGACCATCCTTCGCTCCCGCCGATGAACAGTCGATCGCGCTCGTCGAACGCCGCGCTCTGCGCGAGCGCGAGCGCTACACCGTCGAACGAGAGCGCGTCGAACGCCGCTTCATCGGGGCGCACCACCGCGGCGAACGCGTGCAGCTCGGTGTTGTCCCGGCCTGGCTCGCGACGGTGTCGACCGACGACGGCGACCCGCGAGCGACCGCACGCGATGGCGTACGCCTCGTCGTCGACGTCATGGGTGCCGACGACGAGGACCATCGAGCGAAGGCCGTCGCGCTCGACGCGGCTCAACAAGATGTCCGAAGGGCGCTCGACGAGGTTGGGGTCGCGACGGAGCAGCGCGAGCTGCGATTGCCCGGCGGCGTTGATGGCGGCGAGCCTTCCGCGATCGACCCAGATGGCGACCCAGGCGCGACCCGAGCCATCGACGCACACGTGCGTGCTCCAAGGGTTGGTCACCGCGTCGAATACGTCGTAGCTCGCCGTGTCGGGGATGAACACCGGCAGCGACGTCGCGGGCGCGACCGTCGCGCGCGCGCCGCGGGAGAAGCGACCTTCGGCGAAGCGGTAACGGTAGAGGAGCGAGGAGTTCCACTGGGTGGTGAGCGAGAGCGCGAGGTCTTCGCCGTCGGCGGCGAGGCGCACGGACTCTTCTGCGCGGCCCGGCGCGAGCGGGCGCGAGGGAGCGTCACCGGTCCACGCGCGACGATCGTCGGCCAGCGTCGGGTCATCGACGACGGCGCGCGCGAGGACCGCGCCGTCGCGCGCGCCGCGAACGAGGGTCAGCGCGCCGACCGAATCGACGAGCGCCGCGCTCCACTGCCCCGACGGATGCGCGACCGCCCACGCCAATCGCTCGTCGCCGCTCGGCGCGAACATCGTCGTCGGCCCTCCGATCGCCGTCTCGCGCATGAGCCTGCGCGGCCCTACCTCGCGATCTCCCGCTCTCCACGGAATCGCCGCGAGCGACTCCTCGATCCACCACGCCTCCGACGGCTCGACGCGCACCCACGTGACGACGGCGCGTCCCTCGACGCTGCGCTCAGCCCGCAGCGGGGGCGACGGGTCCACCGGCGACGGGCCGCACGCGACGAGCGCGAGCGCTGCGCCAGCGAGAACACAAGCAAGCTTCATGATCCGGTGTAAGTTGGCCCTCGCGGACGTGTGGTCAATGCGACGTTTGTGTCACGCTCGCGAGGCGTCTGACGCGAGCGGGTCACCGTCGATCCGCCGTTCAAATCGCTCACTGTTGCGCGGCCCCGAGCACGGGCGCGGGCTCCACCAACACAGTATCGCCAGTGAAAAATGAGGCGAACGCACGGTGACGCGCGGCGTGCCCGCGCCGCTCGGCGCGATCGAGCCGACGAGCGGACACGAGTGATCGGACGAACGTGGGCTCACCGGTGATCGACCGAGCGCCGATGGACTTTCTGTCCCCCAGCGCGCCGCGGTGACGAAGCTTCGGGCTGCCCTCCGCGCCCTCTGCGTGAGCCGCGCGGCGACTCGATCCTTGGACGATGGGCTCGTCGGGGCCGAGGTCCATGCTCTCCGATGTGAAGCGGATCGCGCCTGCAGTGTGACCACCAGCCGGCTGGTGGCGCACCAACAGCCGGCTGGTGGTGATCGCTCATCGCCGCGGCGATTCGCGAAGATCGACGGCACCCTCTCGCGACGTCGCAGCGGAGCGCCTCGTCCCACCACGAATGGCCCGGCGAGTCACTGCAACTTCGTTTCCCCACACACCGCCGCGAGACGTTCACCGCTGAGCGGCGCGTCGTCACCGCGGAACGAGCACCATGAACCACCGCGCCGCCCACAGCGGCGTGGCGCGCTCCCAGCTCGCGTCGGCGACGATCTGCTCTCCCTCGGCCCACGGCTCGTTGTCGAGCAGCGCTTCGACCTGGTCGATCGCGCCCTTCGACCCCGTCGCAAACACCCGTAGCCAGTGCACTTCGCGCGACAAATCTCGCTTCGCCAACGCGCGCTTCAGCGCTCGCAGCAGCGCGAGATAGTCCGGTGGGCGCGTCGACGCGTAGAAGCTGATCGGCGGGTTTGCGCAGAGATCGAAGCGCGGAGACTCTTCTTCGAGCTGCTCCCAGTGCGTGTGCGCCTCGCACCCGCCGCGGTCGATCAGCGACGCGATGATCGTGTGCAGAGACCCCTTCGAGAACTTCTGCATCACGTCGACGATGGCCTCGCGCCAGGTCTCTCCGAGCCCGACGTAGCTCTCGATCAGCCTCGGCGCGGCGAGCCTCGGGTGCCACACGCTGAAGTCCGCTTGCAGCCATCGAAACCGCCCCTGCTTCGGATAGACCCACGCGTCGAATCGAACTTCTCCCACCGACGGGCAGACTCGATCGAGCCCACGTTCGAGCCACTCGCGAGGGTTGCTCCGCGCCAGCTCGGTCGCCTCCGTGCCGTTGGTCACGTTGATTCGATGTGCCTCGACGAACTCCGCGAACAAGTGCCGCACCGACGGCGCGCCGCCATCTCCGACGCCGAGCGCGGGCTTCGATTCGTACGACAGCGAGACGACCGCTCCTTCGGGCCTGGCGTCCTCTCCCGCCGCCCAGAGCGCGTTGTTCACCGAGCTGAACTCCACGCTGCGTCGCACGGTCGCGTCGAGCTCTTCTTGCGACCCGTTGGCGGCGCGAGCGACCGCAGCGACGTACACGGGCTCGTCGGCGAGGGCGTGCTGCCGGTCACCGACCGTATAGGTCTGCCCGACGACGACCTTCATCCGCTCGAGCGCCGGTCGCGCGAACGCGACGGGAATCCACCGCACGAGCTGCTCAGCGAGCCACCGATCGAGCCCCTCGCGTTCGAGTCGCTCGATGAGCGCCTCGTCGCTCGCCTCGGGGTCCGCGCAAAACGCAGCGAGGCCGATGTCCACAGCCGTGTCGAACATGGCTCGTGTCTACGCTGTTGAAGCGCGACGATCGATCCCCCCGTCGCTGGTGAACACCGTACGCTTCTCGCGCGCTGGATCGGCCGCTCGGTTTGGGGGGCGGCCGTGGTCAGCGCAGCGATCGCGCGGCGCTCACTTCTTGCCCGTTCCCTTGCCCGGTCCGGCCTTGGCCTTGCGGTCGCCCGCGTGGCCAGAGAACGTGCGGGTGGGAGCGAACTCGCCGAACTTGTGTCCGACCATGTTCTCCGTGACGAACACCGGGATGAACTTCTTCCCGTTGTGCACGTTGAAGGTCAGGCCGACGGCCTCCGGGATGATCGTCGAGCGACGCGACCAGGTCTTGATGGGCGTCTTCGAGCGAGCCTGGACGGCCTTCTCGATCTTGGTGCCGAGGTGCAGGTCGATGAAAGGACCCTTCTTGAGCGAGCGTGCCATGGATCAACCCTTCGCGTTGCGGCGCTTGATAATCATCGTGTTGGTGCGCTTGTTCTTGCGCGTCTTGAGGCCCTTCGCGAGCTGACCCCACGGAGAGCACGGGTGACGACCGCCCGACGTGCGACCTTCGCCGCCGCCCATCGGGTGATCGACGGGGTTCATCGCGACGCCGCGGTTGTGCGGGCGAAAGCCCAACCAGCGCGAGCGTCCGGCCTTGCCGACCGCGATGTTCGCGTGGTCGATGTTGGACACCTGGCCGATCGTGCAGCGGCAGTCGAGGTGGATCTTGCGGATCTCACCGGAGGGCAGGCGAACCTGGCCCCAGTCGCCTTCCTTCGCGATCACCTGCGCCGCCGTGCCCGCCGAGCGCGCAAGCTGCGCGCCCTTGCCGACCTTGAGCTCGAGGTTGTGCACCGTCGTTCCGAGCGGGATGAAACGCAACGGAAGGGCGTTGCCCGGCTTGATGTCCGCGTTGCGCGACGAGATCACCGCGTCGCCGACCTTGAGGCCGTCGGGCGCGAGGATGTAGCGCTTCTCGCCGTCCGCGTAGTTGATGAGGGCGATGCGCGCCGTGCGGTTGGGATCGTACTCGACCGACGCCACCTTGCCGGGGATGCCGATCTTGTTGCGCTTCCAATCGATGAGGCGGTAGCGCTGCTTGTGTCCGCCGCCGCGGAAGCGCGAGGTGATGCGCCCGTAGTGGTTGCGGCCGCCGGTCGAGTGCTGCGCCTCGACGAGCGAGCGCTCGGGCTCGTTGCCCACGGTCAGCTCGTTGAACGAGCTGGTGGTGAAATATCGCCGCGCGGGGGTGCGGGGCTTGAAGCTCTTTACTGCCATAACTCTTCTCCGACGCTCTCTCTCAGAAGGCCTCGAAGAACTCGATCTTGTCGCCCTGCTTGAGGGTGACGATCGCCTTCTTCCAGTTCTGGGTCTTCGCGTACCCACGGCCCATGCGACGGTCTTTGCCGCGGACGATCAGCGTCCGCACCGCCACCACGTGCACGTCGGGGAAAGCCTTCTCCACCGCCGCGCGAATGTCGTCCTTCGTCGCGTCGCGCGCGACCTCGAACGAGTACTGGTTCTCTGTCTCTCGCAGGCTGTTACCCTTCTCCGTGAGGATCAGGGGCCGGCGCAGGATCTTGTGAGCAACAACGGTCATGACACTTGCTCTCGTTCGTCGGTCATCCCGCGAGGCGCGCTTCGAGGGCGCGCGCCGCGGTCTGCGTCAGGATAAGGTGATCGTGCCGAAGGATGTCGTACACGTTCACGCCCTCCGGCGGCAGGAACGTCGCGTTGTCGAGGTTTCGCGTCGACAGGCGCAACTTCTCGTTGGAAGCCGTGTCGACGACGATGGCTGAGCCGCCCTTGGCGTTGAGCTTGCCAATCGTGCTCGCGATCGCCTTGGTCTTGAAGTCCGAGGGCTCCCACTTGTCCACGATCGTCATCCGTCCCTCTTTGAGGTACAGAGACAGCGCGTGGCGAAGCGCGCCCGAGCGCACCTGCGCCGGCGGACGGTACGCGTACGAGCGCGGGATCGGCGGGTGAGCCGCGCCGCCCTTGTAGAGCTGCGGAGCGCGCTTGCTGCCGTGACGCGAAGAGCCGGTGCCCTTCTGCTTGTAGATCTTCTTCTTCGAGCCGGAGACCGCAGCGCGCTCTTTGGCGGCGTGCGTGCCCGCGCGACGAGACGCGAGCTGTGCCTTCACGACCTCGTAGAAGAGGTTTTGATTGATCTCTTGAATTCCGAACACCGTGTCGTTCAGGTCGATCGTTCCGACCTTCTGGGACTCGATGTCGAGCAGGTCCACACTTGCCATGGCCAATGACCTCTCAGCTCTTGATCTCGACGTCGACGCCCGCCGAAAGGTCGAGCTTCATCAACGCGTCCAGGGTTGCCTGCGTCGGCTCGAGGATGTCGAGCAGGCGCTTGTGAGTACGGATCTCGAATTGCTCGCGGGACTTCTTGTCCACGTGCGGCGAGCGCAAGACCGTGTAGCGATTGATCTTCGTCGGCAGCGGGATCGGGCCCGCCACGCGCGCGTTGGTCCCGCGCGCAGTCTCGACGATCTCGGCCACGGCCTGGTCGAGCAGCTTGTGATCGTACGCCTTCAGGCGGATACGAATCTTCGTCGTCATGACAACTTCTCGCTCTGCCCGCTGCGAACATCTCGCGGGCTCGTGTGACTATCGGTTACCGTTTTGAATCTTCGGGACTGATTGCAGGCCCGCGTCGTCGATGCGCCGCACTTCGCGCCGCGCAGCGAGGACCCGGGCCCGTGGCTCTCGCTCTGCCGTCGACCACTCTCATCGAGTGATCGCCGCGAGCGAAGGCCCGGAACGTGAACTACTCGAGGATCTTCGTCACGACGCCGGCGCCGACGGTCTTGCCGCCCTCGCGGATGGCGAAGCGCATCTGCTCTTCGAGCGCGACCGGGGTGATGAGGTCGACGACGATCTCGATGTTGTCGCCGGGCATCACCATCTTGATGTCCTGCGGCAGCGAAACCGTGCCGGTCACGTCCGTCGTGCGGATGTAGAACTGCGGGCGGTAGTTGGTGAAGAACGGCGTGTGACGGCCGCCCTCTTCCTTCTTGAGCACGTACACCTGGCCGACGAACTTCTTGTGCGGCGTGATCGAGCCCGCCTTGGCGAGCACCTGGCCGCGCTCGATGTCCGTCTTCTCGACGCCGCGCAGGAGGAGACCCGCGTTGTCACCCGCCGTCGCGAAATCCAACGACTTGCGGAACATCTCGACGCCCGTGACCGTGGTCTTGCGCGTCACGCCGAAGCCGATGATCTCGGCCTCGTCGCCGACCTTGACCGTTCCGCGCTCGACGCGGCCGGTGGCGACCGTTCCACGACCCTTGATCGAGAACACGTCCTCGATCGCGAGGAGGAAGGGCTTGTCCGTCTCGCGAACAGGCTCGGGGATGTAGCTGTCGAGCGCCTGGCCGAGCTCGATGATCTTGTCTTCCCACTGCTTGTCGCCGTTGAGCGCCGGGAGGGCCGCGCCGCGGATCACGGGCGCGTTGTCTCCGTCGAACTGGTACTTCGAGAGCAGCTCGCGGACCTCGACCTCGACGAGATCGAGGATCTCGAGGTCGTCAACCGCGTCGCACTTGTTGAGGAACACCACGATCTTCGGCACGCCGACCTGACGGGCGAGCAGCACGTGCTCGCGCGTCTGCGGCATGACGGAGTCGAGCGCCGAGACCACGAGGATCGCGCCGTCCATCTGCGCGGCGCCCGTGATCATGTTCTTGATGTAGTCCGCGTGGCCGGGGCAGTCGACGTGCGCGTAGTGGCGCTTCTCGGTCTCGTACTCCACGTGCGCCGCGGCGATCGTCACCGTCTTGGTGGCGTCGCGGTCGATTCCGCCCTTCGCGATGTCCTTGTAGGACTTGACCTCGTACTTGAGGTTCAGGCGGCGCTTGAGCACCGCGCTGATCGACGCCGTGAGCGTGGTCTTGCCATGGTCGATGTGACCGATGGTCCCGACGTTCACGTGGGGTTTGGTGCGGACGAACTTCTCCTTGGCCATGACGCTGTCTCTCCTGAGTGCTTCGATCGACGTGTGAAACTGTGAAACTCTTCGTGGCTGCGCGAGCAGTGCTCTGCTCGAATCAGCCGCCCTTGACCTTCGCGACGACCTCTTCTTGCACCGCGGCCGGGACCGCGTCGTAGTGCGAGAACTGCATCGACGAAACCGCGCGTCCCTGCGTCTTGCTGCGCAGGTCCGTGACGTATCCGAACATGTTGGCGAGCGGGACGAACGCCTCGATCACCTGCGTGTTGCTGCGCTGGTTCATCCCACGGATCTGGCCGCGGCGCGAGTTGAGGTCGCCGATGACCTCGCCCATGAACTGCTCGGGCGTCACGACCTCGATGGCCATGATCGGCTCGAGCAGGTGGAGACCCGCCTTCTTCGCGGCCTCCTGGAAGGCGATCGACCCTGCGATTTCGAAGGCCGCCGCGCTCGAGTCGACGTCGTGGTAGCTGCCGAAGAACAGGCGCACCTTCACGTCGATGATCGGGAAGCCCGCGAGCACGCCGCGCGAAACCGCGCCTTCGATGCCCTTGTTGACCGCCGGGATGAACTCCTTCGGGATCACGCCGCCCTTGATGTCGTCCTCGAAGGTGTAGCCCGTGCCGCGCTCGCCAGGGCTCACTTCGATCGTGACGTGGCCGTACTGACCGCGACCGCCGGACTGCTTGACGTGCTTGTAGTCCTGCTCGACCGTCTTTCGGATCGACTCGCGGTAGGCGACCTTCGGCTTGCCCGTGTTCGCCTCGACCTTGAACTCGCGCTTCATGCGGTCGACGATGATGTCGAGGTGCAGCTCGCCCATTCCCTTGAGGATGGTCTGGCCGCTCTCTTCGTCGGTCGAGACGCGCAGCGACGGGTCTTCGTACGCGAGGCGCTGAAGGGCGATGCCCATCTTCTCCTGGTCGGCCTTGGTCTTCGGCTCGACCGAGATCTCGATGACCGGCTCGGGGAAGGTCATCGACTCGAGCACGACCGGCGAGCGGTCGTCGCAGAGCGTGTCGCCCGTGCGCGTGTCGCGAAGACCCACGGCGGCCGCGATGACGCCGGCGAAGACGTCCTTGATGTCCTCGCGCTCGTTCGAGTGCATGAGCAGCAAGCGGCCGATGCGCTCGTTCTTGCGGCGCGTGCTGTTGAGCACGGCCGAGCCCGACTCGAGCGTGCCCGAGTAGGTGCGGAAGAACGTGAGGTTACCCACGAACTTGTCGTTCATGAGCTTGAACGCGAGGCCCGCGAAGGGCTGATCGTCGCGCGCTTCGCGGACGAGCTCGGCGCCCGTGTCCGGGTGCTTGCCGCGGACCGCGGGGATGTCGACCGGCGAGGGCAGGTACGTGATGACTGCGTCGAGCAGCATCTGCACGCCCTTGTTCTTGAACGCCGAGCCGGCCACGACCGGGACGACCTTGAACGAGATCGTCCCCTTGCGGAGGGCGCGCTGGATGTCCTCTTCGGTGATCTCGGCGACGCGGTCCTCGAGAAACTTCTCGCCGACGGCGTCGTCGCAGTCCGCAGCGGCCTCGATCAGCCCCTGGCGATAGGTCGCGACGCGGTCCTTGAACTCCTCCCAATCACGCGGGTAGTCCTTGAACTGCTTGAGCTCGCCGATCTTCTCGAGCTCGACGACGTCGAACTTCTGTCCCTTGGAGTCCTCGTCGAAGATGATCCCCTTCATCCGAACGAGGTCGAACACGCCGCGGTGCTTCTCTTCGACGCCGATGGGGCAGTTGACCGGCACCGGGTTGGTGCCGAGGCGCTCCTTCATCGACGCGACGCACATCTCGAAGTCCGCGCCGATCTTGTCCATCTTGTTCATGAACGCGATGCGGGGAACGCGGTACTTGTCCGCCTGACGCCAGACCGTCTCGCTCTGGGGCTCGACGCCGTTGCCGCCGTCGAACACCGCGACCGCGCCGTCGAGCACGCGGAGCGAGCGCTCGACCTCGATCGTGAAGTCCACGTGCCCAGGGGTGTCGATCAGGTTGATGCGGTGCTTGATGTCTTTGTAGACGCCGTGCGTGGGCGCCCAGAAAGCCGTCGTCGCCGCGGACGTGATCGTGATTCCGCGCTCTTGCTCCTGCTCCATCCAGTCCATCGTCGCGGCGCCCTCGTGCACCTCGCCGAGCTTGTGGACGCGGCCGGTGTAGTAGAGGATTCGCTCGCTGCACGTGGTCTTGCCGGCATCGATGTGGGCCATGATGCCGATGTTGCGGTAGCGGTCGATCTGTAGGTCGCGGGGCACTTTCGCTTCTCCAGTGGTCCAGGGGTGCGCTCGACGCGGCCTCTCGGCCTTCGTCGGTTCGCAGTCGGTTCTCGGTCAGTCTTCGGTCAGTGCGATCGCAGAGCCTCGCGGCAGAATCCAGTCTCCGCTGCGTGCTCAGCGGCGGCCCCATACAACAATTTCCGGGCCTTGAACAGACGAAACCCTCCCCGGAGGTTCCGCCGAGTCCCGCGCTCCGAACCGCGGTTTTTCGCGGTGTTTGTGAGAGTGATCTCACGGAGCGCCAGGTGCTCGGCGAGGCGGCTCTCTTTCGGAGCGCGCACTCGAAGCCCGGGGAGGGTAACGACGAGACATCGGGGCACCGACCGCGGTGGAGCGCTCGCTCGAAGAGAGAGAGCGACTCCGATGGGTCTCGTTCCGCGGCCGAGTTTGCTGGGGTGGCTACCGACCCAATCTGTGGGGTCGCACCGGCCTCGTCGTCTTATGTCAGGGTCTGCATTCGTTCCGCGTGCTCGTGCTCGTTCGAAAAAAGGGGGAGAGTACAGTCAACTGTCAGGGACAATCACAACGACTGCCGCGGTGAAGCTCACCAGCGGTAGTGCGAGAACGCCTTGTTGGCGTCCGCCATCTTGTGCGTGTCTTCCTTCTTCTTCACCGCGTTGCCACGGCCCTGGCTCGCTTCCATCAGCTCGTTGGCCAGGCGCTCGCGCATGCTCTTCTCGCCGCGCGTGCGGGAGTAGTTGGTGATCCAGCGCATCGCGAGCGACACGCGGCGCTCGGGGCGCACTTCAACGGGGACCTGATAGGTCGCGCCACCGACACGGCGGCTCTTCACTTCGACCTTCGGCTTGACGTTGTCGAGCGCGCGGCGGAAGACCTCGAGCGGGTCCTCCTTGAAGCGCTCTTGAATCACGTCGAACGCACCGTAGACGATCCGCTCGGCGATCGCTTTCTCGCCGGAGATCATCACAGTGTTCATCATCTTCGCGACGAGCCGATCCTTGTACTTGGGATCGGGGATCGTCTTGCGCTTCGGTACTTCACCACGACGCGGCATCGCTGATCATCCCTTCTTCTTCTTCACGCCGTACTTGGAGCGGCCCTGCGAGCGCTCCTTCTTGTTCGTGTTCGACGGGCCCGCTGCGCCGACGGCGTCGAGCGTTCCGCGCACGATGTGGTAGCGGACGCCGGGGAGGTCCTTCACACGACCACCGCGGATCAGCACCACGGAGTGCTCCTGCAGGTTGTGTCCCTCACCCGGGATGTACGCGGTGACTTCCATCCCGTTGGTGAGGCGAACGCGCGCGACCTTGCGGAGCGCGGAGTTCGGCTTCTTGGGCGTCGTCGTGTACACGCGGGTGCACACCCCGCGCTTCTGCGGGCACTCACGCAAGGCAGGCGAGGCCGTCTTCCACGGCGTCGTCTCGCGGCCCTTGCGCACAAGCTGATTGATCGTCGGCATCTCGAGCGTGGCTCCTACACGGAACAGGGAATCTCCCGCGTTCGCCGCGCTCGAAACTGTCAATTAGTGGACAGAAAGAGCGCAGTCCCCGCGAGGGGGCGCGACTGTACCTGCCTTCGACCTTCTGTCAAGAGCCCTCCGCCCACATCTCCACCAGAAACGCCTCCCCAGGTCCGCGGCACCCTAGCGCATCGGAAAGGCGATTGGTAGCAGCCGCTCCACGCGAGGGAGCTGCGACGGATTGCCGCACGGCGACGCCGCGCGCTCTGCCACGAAAACACTGATTTGAGCTTGTGATTCGACCATGAAGAACCTCGTTCGCCTGTGCCTCGCCCTCGGATGCGTCGCGATCGCCGCGTGCAGCCCCGCCACGCCCCCTGCCGACAGCGGCGTCACGACGGACACGGGCACGACGCCTGCGGACGGCGGGGCCACGGACTCGGGCGTCACGATCCCGGACGTCTCCGAGACCGACGGCGCGATGCTCGATCGCGCCGCTGCTTGCACGGGCTACTGCACAGCGGTCACTCGCGCGTGCACCGGCGCCATGAACATGCAGTACCCGAGCATGATGGCCTGCGAGACAGCCTGCAACGCGGCCACGTACGCCGTCGGAACGAATGGGATGACCACGGGCAACACGATCGCGTGCCGCACCTATCACGCGGGCGCCGCGGTGATGGACCCGGCGACGCACTGCCCGCACGCCGGTCCCACGGGCGGCGGCGTTTGCCAGTGAGCTGATCGCGCCGCGGGAGTCGCTGGGCTCGCGGCCGCTGCACGGAAGGGGAAAAGGGGGAAACGTCGGTCTCAACGCGCGTCGCGGCTCGCGTCGCGACTGGCGTCGGTCGCGCCTCCGTCCGCCGAGGGCACGTGCGGCGCCACTCGCTCGTAGATGTGCGCCACGATCGCCCACAGCGTGACGAGCGCAAACGGCAGCAGCGCGATCGCGTATGTGCGCGGTAGGCGCGAGGACTCGGCGGGCGACGCGTCGCTCATGAGGCTAGCGGCTCGTGGCCGAGCGGAGGTTCTCGAGCGTCGTGCGCATCAGCTTGTTCATCGCGAGCTTCACCAGCGGAACGACGAGCGGCAGCGCCAACGGCGAGGTGGGCGAAAACTCGTAGCGCCACGTCACGCGCGTGCGAGCCTGCGCGCCGCTGCCGAGCGACTCGAAGCTCCATCGCGCGATCGCGCTTCGAACGAGCAGCGAAAACGGCGCCGCGAATCCCGTCACGCGATACTCGTGCACGCGCGGCGGGTCCCACTCGGTGATCTCTTCGTCGAGCGTCGCGCCGTCGCTGAGCAGCACGCTGCGGTGCACGCCCTTGCCGATCGTCGCTCCCGCGGCAACCCACGCGCGCTCGACGCCGGGCAGCGGACCGACGGGTCGAAGCAGGGTCGACAAGGTCTCCAGTGACGTGGCGTGGTCGAAGACCTCGTCCACCGCAGCGGAGCACTCGATCGTGGCGGTGGTCGAGACCTTCATCGTGTTGCCCGCGATGGTCGCTGGTCGCTCGCCTCGAGGCAACGTCGGACCGCCCGTTTTCAGCGCCGGCGGCGATTGCTCTGGCGATCCGCGTCGTATGTTCGCTCGCGATCGCCCAAGGTTTTCGCTTGCTCCGTCGTTTCATCGAGGCGATGACGGTCGCAGGGAGAAGGAAGCATCCATTGAAGGCACTGGTCTCTATGCTCTTGTGCGCGAGTTTCGCAGGGCGATGCTCGCGCGAGGCCCCCATCGCTGACGCCGCGTCTCCGGGCGCGCAGCCCGTCGCCGCCGCGGACACCGGAGCTCCGTCGGCGCCGGACGCACAGGAAGCGCCGGACGCGCAGGGGGGCGGGGCGGGGTCGATCGCTCCGCAGGGGATCTATCCGTCGCGCGAGGCGATCGCGGCGATCACCGATCGGCCTGCGATGATCGTCGTTCAGCGCGCGAGGGCGAGCTCCTTCGAGCGCCTCGAGAGCATCCGATGCACGTCGGACCCCGCGAGCCGCGGCCGCGGCGAGTTCGTCACGCAATGCGAGTGGCGATCTGCGCGCTGCGAGGGAAGGCTGCGGGTCGCGACGCTCAACGTGATCGGCGGCGGCGGCTCGAACCTCGACGTGCAAGCCACGCCCAGAACCCCGGCTGACGCGACGGCGTGCGCGACGATCGCTGGCGTGTTCAACGGGCAGCGCGGAGGACCGGTGCCGTTTCCGATGCCAAACGTCCCGAACAAACGGTGCTTCGAAGCAGACTGGACCTGGTCGGCCGACAGAGCGGCTTGCGTCGCGGCCGACGGCGAACAAGCGTCGCGGAGCTACCTCGGCGTGTGCTGCGTCGGGCCCGAAGCGGCGCGGTTCGCGATCGACGCAGACCGACGCTCGCGTTGGCTCAGCAACGACGGCGCGGCGCTCGTGGTCGCCCCGACGGGCGCGACCGTCTCGCGCGAGGCTGCGCAGAGCAACGCGGTGTTCTTGCGAATCGCGCGAGGAGCGCGCATGCGCGACCTGCGCGTGCGCGACGTGTTCGACGGCGATCCGGTGCTGGCGGCCGGGACGAGCTTCTCGTTCAACGTCTCGATCGACGGAGCTTCGTTGCGCGTGGGCTCGATCGGCGGCGCAGAGCACGCGCTGCCCCTCGATCGGTAGGCCGCGGCCCGAACCGGTGCAAGCCTCCCCCGGGCTCTTCGCTCAGAACTGAAACTCGAGCGAGGCTTCGCGCACCATCAGGTCCCACATGGCGGCCTTGGGGTCTTTCTCCTCGTAGAGGACGCGATACACCTGCTCGACGATCGGCATCGGGACGCCCTCTCTTTGCGCGAGGTCCCAGGCGCTCTTGGTCGTGCGCACGCCCTCGGCCACCTGGCGCATGTCGCCGAGGACCTGCGAGAGCTTCTTGCCCTTTCCGAGCTCGAGCCCGACGTGTCGATTACGCGAGAGCGCGCCGGAGCACGTGAGCACCAGGTCCCCCATCCCCGCGAGGCCAGCGAGGGTCATCGGCTCGGCGCCCATGCGGACGGCCAGCCGCGCGATCTCCGCGAGGCCGCGGGTGATGAGCGCCGCGCGGGCGTTGTTGCCGAAGCCCATTCCGTCGCTCGCTCCAGCAGCGATGGCGATGACGTTCTTGAGCGCGCCGCCCATCTCGACGCCGAGCACGTCGGTCGAGAGGTACACGCGAAACGACCCGTCCGAGAAGAACGCCCGCTGCACCTCGCGCGCGAGCCCGGCGTCCGTCGCAGCGGCCACGACGACCGTGGGTTGTCCGGTCGCGACCTCCATCGCAAACGACGGCCCAGAGAGCGCGACGAACGCGCTCTTGGACCACGGCAGCTCGTCCTCGATGATGTGATTGACGAGCTTGAGCGTCTCTTGCTCGATCCCCTTGGTCGCTGAAATCACCGGGACCGGCGCGCGGACGAGCTCGGACACCTTGGGCAACACCTCGCGCAGGCCGTGCGTCGGGACGGCCACGAGGATCATGTCGGCGCGATCGAGCGCCTCGTCGAGCAGGTGCGTCGCGTCGAGGGTGGGAGGGAGCGTGATTCCCGGAAGAAACGGCTCGTTCGTTCGTCCTTCGCGGATGGCGCGCATCGCGTCTTCGCGGCGACCCCAGAGGAGCACCGTGTGCCCTTTGTCTCCGAGAACCTTCGCGAGCGCGGTGCCCCAGCTTCCGGCGCCGAGGACTGTGACTTTCATGCTCGAACCTCCGACGGTCGGGTCGCGATCTCGCGACGACACACAGAATCAACGCCCATCGGGCGACAGGGCGAACACCTTGAGTCCATCCGCGGGCGATGCGATGACGAGCGCGGCGCTCTCGACGCCGCGCCACACGCCCGTCGCGACGAGCAGCCGCAGGTTTGGAAACCCTGCTGCTCCGTCGAGCGCCTGCGACGCCAGGACCGCTCCGTCTCGCGCGGACACGAGCGAGACGTACGTCGACGAGGACGACACGCTGCCGACCGCCAGGTCGGGAACCGCGTCGCCGTTGGTGTCGGGGCCGAGGCTGACAGGCCAACCGAAGCCCTGCGCCGAGGGGCCTTCGGGCGTCGGAATTCGTCGCAACAGGCCTCCAGTGGCGCCGGAGACGATCACCACGCGAGGCTCGGAGCCGCGCGTGACGTCCGTGGCGATCGCGACATCCGCGCGACGATCGCCGTCGACGTCTGGGCCGAGCGAGACGCTCTGCACTCCGCCGCGACGCTGACAAAACGGCTGCGCCCAGAGCGTTCGCCCGCTGGCTCCCGACAAGAGCTCGGCGCAGCGCGGGAGCTCGGGCATGCGATCGGGGGGCGTGTTGGTGAGGGGGCCCGCTCCCGCGACGACGTCGTTGACGCCGTCATCATCGGCGTCGGGACCGATCGTGAGGCCGAGGTCCGTGGGGTGTCCGATGCGATCGAGGCCGTTGCGTCCGCGGCGACGCCACGCGATCGCGCCGGAGCGGACGTCGATCGCCACGAGCTCGCTCGGCTCGCTGACGCGGGGCTCGGTGATCGCGACGACCAGGGTGCGGCCTTGGGCCTCGATGATTCCGCCGGCGAGCCCGACGACGCCGGGCAGCGCGACTGTCTGCATCGTCCGCGCGGGCGAGGCCTGCGTCGACAGGATGAGCACCGCGGATTTCTGCGCGTTGATCGCGGCGACGTCGTCGTTGCCGTCCCCGTCGAGGTCGCCGACGAGCGTGAGGTCGAAGCCGTTGCACGCGATGGGCGCGGCGGTCTCTGTGACGGGGAGACCGTTTTGCGTGTTGAAGAGGCGGACGTTGCCCGCGGCGCACGTCCCCACCATGCGGTTGGCGCGAGGCGGGCCCATCGTCAGGTGTCTGACGAACACGCGGGCGTCTTCTCCGCGCAGCGCGAACGGAATCGGCACGGCCCCTACAGAGCGAAGCCTGACGCGGGTCGCGGCGACCTGCGCGTCTTCTTCGCCTTCGCCGCCGTCGTGAGCGGTGTCGGCGTCTTGCGACTGCAAGGTGGATCCGCCGCCGGTGGCCGGGTGGCTCATGACGAAGTACGCCGCGGTCGCGAGGGCCGAGACGCCGACGAGCGCCGCGATCACGAGCGGCGCGGAGCTGCGCGTCTGCTGGATCGTTTGAAAAGTGGGGCCAGTATTCGCGACGGGCGCCGCCTCGGAGCGAGGCATGCTTCCGCTCGTGTTGGGGGGCGGATGAATCGAGAGCTTGGCGTTCGACTGGGTGCGCGGCGGCGCGGTGGCGTCTGCGGAGATCGCGCCCATCGCGCCGACGCTCTTGGTCGCGCGCGGCTCGTGGTTGACCGGCGGCGGACGGATGGACGGGGGCCGCTGGGGATCGGGCGCGGCTGCGTTGATGAGCGGACGCTGAACGTCTTGTGGTTCGGCGGGCGTCGGCGGCGGAGGGACTGGCAGTGTTCCCGCGTCGGGCGCTGGCGGCGCGAGCGCTTCGAGCGAGATCATGAGCGAGGGGGTGTCGCTCCCCTCGGGCAGATCGAACTCGATGTTGCCGCCGTGCCGCCGCGGGGGCGTCTGTGCGGGGGCCGCGGGCGCCGCTGTGGCCGCGGGCGCCACGGGCGCGCCGGGAAGTCGGACCGCCTTCCACTCTCCCGAGCCGCCGACGATGCTCTGGCGCACACCCAAGAGGGACAACGAGATCCCTTCGGCGTCCGCCGCCTCGATGATGGCGTCGCGCATCTCTTCGGCGGTCCGAAAGCGAAGCGTCGAGTCCTTTTCGAGGGCCCGGTTGATGACATCCGCGAGCGCTGGCGGGGTGTCTGGAACGAGCTCGCGAATGTCCGTGAGGGGCGTGTTGGCGACAGCGATGAGCACGCCTGCCGCGCTCTCGCCGCTCCAGGGGACCATGCCCGAGAGCATCTCGTAGAGCACGATTCCCGCGGCCCAGACGTCGCTGACGGGGCCGATGTGTCGTCCCCGAGCTTGCTCGGGAGGCATGTATTCGGGCGTGCCGAGGACCACGCCGGCGTCGGTGAGCTTGTTGCCGCCCTTGGGCGCGACGTGCGCGATCCCGAAGTCGAGCAGCTTCGCGTGCGACATGCCGTCGGTCTCGCGATTGAGATAAATGTTGGCCGGCTTGATGTCCCGGTGGACGATCTCGCGTGCGTGCGCGGCGGCGAGCGCGTCGAGCATTTCGACGGCGATGCGCAGCGCCTCGGGGCGAGGGAGCTTGCCTTTGCGCTCGAGGCACTCTTCGAGGGTCTCGCCTTCGAGCAGCTCGAGCGCGAGGAAGATCGTCCCGTCTTGCTCTCGTCCCGCGTCGAGGATCTGGCAGATGCCGGGGTGCCGGATCTTGGCCATCGTCTGCGCTTCGAGCAAAAACCGCTGCGCGATCTGCTCGGTCTGCACGAGGTGCGGGTGCAGGATCTTCAGCGCCACCTCCCGCGCGGTGAGCGTGTGCTCGGCCGCGAACACCGCGCCGAACGCGCCTTCGCCGATGATGCGTTTGGCGCGATAACGCCCGCCGATCTCGGTGTTGATTCGTTCTCGTGCGGTGAGGATCGGCATTCGCTGCTCACGTCGGGCGGGCGCTGCGCTCGGGCGCAGCGTGGCGAAACCAAGCGGTTGTATCGATCCCGCTCCGTCAGCCCTCGAACTCGATGTGAGTGACTGTACCCGAACCGATTGAACAGGAGCCACGATTCGGCAATCCAAGGGGGGGTTTAGGGGCTTCGAGGCGCTGGCACCCGGTGGCGGTCCGACCCTGGCGGAGGGTGGCGGTTTCTGAAAACCGCCATGGCGGCCGCCAGGGGGGTCTCGAAAACTGCGACGGATTGCAGAGAAACAACGAGGTCATCCCTCGGCACGCCGCGCGCATCGTCCCGGGGCATGTTGGCTATGGCGCACGCGAGCACGCTGGTCGGACTCCAGGCTCTCCCGGTTCAAGTCGAGGTGGATATCGCGCGGGGACTGCCTGCGTTCGATCTCGTGGGCCTCCCCGAGGCCAGCGTCCGAGAGTCCCGGATGAGGGTTCGAAGCGCGCTCGAGCAGGTGGGGTTGCCGCTCCCGACGCGGAGGGTGACGGTCAACCTGGCCCCAGCGGACGTTCGAAAGTACGGCGCGGGCTTCGACCTGGCCATCGCGATGGCGACGCTTGCGGCCTCGCGCGAGTGCCCCGAGGACTCGCTACGCGATTGGCTGCTCGTGGGCGAGCTCTCGTTGACGGGGGCGCTGCGACCCGTGCGCGGCGTGCTGGCGAAGGTGTTGTGCGCGAAGCAGCAGGGCATGCGAGGGGCGATTGTTCCTGCAGAAAACGCGGCAGAGGCCGCGGTGGTCTCGGGCCTCGAGGTCCGCGCGGCGACGTCGCTCGCGGACGTCGTTGCGTTCTTTCAAGGGACATTTGTGCTGCCGACCGCTGAGCGCGTGCGCGATACGAGGATCGACCTCGAGCAGCTCGACCTCGGAGACGTGCGCGGTCAGCACGCAGCGCGACGCGCGCTCGAGATCTCCGCCGCGGGCGACCACAACGTGCTGTTGATGGGGCCGCCCGGAGGAGGCAAGACGCTCCTCGCGCGCACGATGCCGGGGATCTTGCCGCCGCTCAGCTTCGACGAGAGCGTCGAGGTGACGTCGATCTACTCGGTCGCCGGGATGTTGCCCGCGGGGGTCTCGCTCGTCGAGCGAAGGCCCTATCGCCACCCTCATCACACGGCGTCCACCGTGGGGATCGTGGGCGGGGGCGACCCTCCGCGGCCCGGAGAGATCGCGCTCGCCCACCGGGGAGTGCTCTTTCTCGATGAGTTTCCCGAGTTCACCCGCGAGGCGCTCGAGGCGCTGCGCGAGCCGCTCGAAGAGGGCAGCGTGACGATCGTACGATCGCGCGTTCGAACGACGTTTCCCGCGAGATTTACGCTGGTCGCCGCGATGAACCCCTGTCCGTGCGGCTACCAGGGAGACCCCTCGGATCGCTGCGAGTGCTCAGACGAGCGAATTCGTAAGTACCGCGCGCGCGTCTCGGGCCCGCTGCTCGACCGCATCGACCTCTGCGTGCACCTCCCAGGCACCTCGGCGATGGTCTACAGCGAGGCGCCAGACGGGCCGCCGTCGAGCGAGGTCCGCGCGCGGGTGATCGAGGCGCGCGAGCGACAGCTACGGCGCCCACAGAATCAAAACGAGCCCAACGGGCGGCTGCAGCCCAAGGCGCTACGAGCGATCGCGGCGCTGAGCGCGGACGCCAAGGGGCTCTTGTCCGCGGCGGCCGAGCGCATGGGCTTGAGCGCCCGCGCGCTGACTCGGGTGCTGCGCGTCGCGCGGACGATCGCGGACCTCGAGGGCGAAGAGAGCGTGCTCACCGCGCACGTGGCCGAGGCCATCGGGTATCGGTCGTTTAGCGGGGAGTGACGGGGGCATGCAGGGAGGGAGTGCGCATGCAGGGAGGGCGCATGCAGGGCATAGGCGCCGAACACTCAGCGGCTGAAACAAAGCGTTTGGGCTGAGAATCGAGAGACGAAACGACGTTTGTCACCGAGCCGCGGGGCGGCCCCCAA
>LNEO01000395.1 GCA_001465015.1 Deltaproteobacteria bacterium Ga0077539
CACCCGCGCTGCCGCGCGCCCCAAGTGAGGAGAACGCGCTGGGCGCAGTGCTAAAGCCCCCACCCGCGCTGCCGCGCGCCCCGCCCCCGCCTGGAACGCTCTGGGTTGACCTCATTGTGCCGCGCCATTGTCCGAGGGGGATGTCAATCTCCGTCGCGCGCGCTGGGCAGCGCGACGTTTGCCACGGAGATAGGCCGTCACGTCACGCCATCCTCGCGCGATCACAGTGACTCCGGGCGCGCGGGTTTTGCTGCCAGTCCAGCCACCTAGATACGCCAGCGCCACGATCACCTGCCACAACGTCGGACTGCCTTCGTCC
>LNEO01000396.1 GCA_001465015.1 Deltaproteobacteria bacterium Ga0077539
GGTCGCGCGAAGCGCACCTTTCGCCGTGAGTCTTCGAACGGCGCCCAGCACGGGGTTTGTTAACCCCGTGCGAGGAACACCTCTTTTCAAATGAGCCCACTGCCCGCCGCCCGCTGCCCGCCGCCCGCTGCCCGCCGCCCGCTGCCCGCTGCCCGCTGCCCGATGCCCGATGCCCGATGCCCGCTGCCCGTTGCCCGCCGCCCGTCGCTGCGCTCGCTGACGGTGGTCGCGCGAAGCGCACCTTTCGCCGTGAGTCTTCGAACGGCGCCCTGCACGGGGTTTGTTAACCCCGTGCAGGAAACACCTCTTTTCAAGGGGCCTTGCTACCTTCGAGCGCCCCGCGTCTCGGCTGTCATTTCCCACACCGTTGGTGGATAACGATGAGGGCTTGACCGCTCGCCGTGACGCGAGCGTATCGCCGCTTGGGTGTCGACAACGCCAGTGATTTTCCTGCTGACTCGCGCTTCCGAACCGAAGCCCGGTTCCCCGCTCAGCGCAGGTCGAAGCGATCGACGTGCATGACCTTCGTCCACGCCGCGGCGAAGTCGTGGACGAACTTCGCGCCCGCGTCAGCGCTCGCGTACACCTCGGCCAGCGCGCGGAGCTGAGAGTTCGACCCGAACACGAGGTCGACGCGCGTCGCGGTCCAGCGCTCTTTTCCGCTGGCCCGGTCGCGACCCGAGAAGGTGCGCTCGTCGTCGCTCGTGGGCGTCCACTCGACGTCGAGCGCCAGGAGGTTGACGAAGAAGTCGTTGCTGAGCGTCCCGACTCGGTCGGTGAACACGCCGTGCTTGGACTGCGCGGCGTTCGCGCCGAGCACGCGGAGGCCGCCGACGAGCACGGTCATTTCGGGGGCGCTCAGCGTCAACAGCTGCGCCTTGTCGACGAGCAGCTCTTCAGCGGCCACTGAGAAAGCCGCCTTCTGATAGTTGCGAAACCCGTCCGCAGCGGGCTCGAGCACCGCGAACGACTCGACGTCGGTCTGCTCTTGCGAAGCGTCGCCGCGGCCCGCCGCGAAGGGCAGGGTGATCGTGTGCCCCGCGAGGCTCGCGGCCTTCTCGACGGCCGCGTCGCCGCCGAGCACGATCATGTCCGCGATCGAGACGCGCTTTGCGCCCGCGCCCTGGGCGGCGTTGAACTCTGCGCGGACTCGCTCGAGCGTCGCGAGCGTGGCGGCGAGGCGCTCGGGGTCGTTGACCTCCCAGCCCGCTTGCGGAGCGAGTCGCAGCCGCGCCCCGTTGGCGCCGCCGCGCATGTCGCTTCCTCGGTAGGTCGATGCGGACGCCCAGGCGGTCGCGACGAGCTCTTGAATCGTGAGTCCCGAATCAAGAACCTTGCGCTTGAGCGCGGCGACGTCCGTGGCGTCCACGAGGGGATGGTCGGGCGCGGGGATCGGGTCTTGCCAGAGCAGGTCCTCCTTCGGAACCTCGGGGCCGAGATAGCGAACCTTCGGCCCCATGTCTCGGTGCGTGAGCTTGAACCACGCGCGCGCGAAGGCGTCGGCGAACTGCTCGGGGTGCTCGTAGAAGCGGCGAGAGATCTTCTCGTACGCGGGGTCGAACCTCAGCGACAGATCGGTCGTGAGCATCGCGGGCGCGCCGCGCTTGTTCGGGTCGTGCGCGTCTGGAACGGTTCCCTCGCCGGCGCCGCCTTTGGGGCGCCACTGATGCGCGCCCGCGGGGCTCTTGGTGAGCTCCCACTCGTACTCGAACAGGTGTTTGAAATAGTCGTGACTGAAGCGCGCGGGGGTCTTTGTCCACGTGACCTCGAGGCCGCTCGAGATCGTGTCTGCGCCCTTTCCCGAGGCATACGAGCTGTGCCAGCCGAGGCCTTGCGCTTGGATCCTGGCGGCTTCTGGCTCGACGCCGACGTGTGATGCGGACGCGGCTCCGTGCGCCTTGCCGAAGGTGTGGCCGCCTGCGATCAGCGCGACGGTCTCTTCGTCGTTCATCGCCATGCGCGCGAAGGTCTCGCGGATGTCCTTCGCGGCCGCGACCGGATCGGGAACACCGTTGGGGCCCTCGGGATTGACGTAGATCAAGCCCATCTGCACGGCGGCGAGCGGATCTTCGAGCTGCCGGTCGCCCGAGTAGCGCTTGTCTGCCGAAAGCCACTTCGACTCTCTTCCCCAGTACACGTCTTGATCCGGCTCCCACACGTCTTCGCGACCGCCCGCGAAGCCGAAGGTTCGAAAGCCCATCGACTCGAGGGCGACGTTGCCCGTGAGGATCATCAGGTCCGCCCACGAGAGTCGTCGACCGTACTTCTGCTTGATGGGCCAGAGGAGCCTTCGAGCTTTGTCGAGGTTGACGTTGTCGGGCCAGCTGTTGAGCGGCGCGAACCGTTGCTGCCCGCGCCCGCCGCCGCCGCGGCCGTCGCCGGTGCGATACGTCCCTGCGCTGTGCCACGCCATGCGGATGAAGAACGGGCCGTAGTGTCCGAAGTCCGCCGGCCAGAAGTCCTTCGAGTCGGTCATGAGCGCCGTCAGGTCCTTCTTGACCGCGGCGAGGTCTAGGGCCGAGAACTCCTTGGCGTAGTCGAAGGACGGGTCCATGGGGTTGGACCTCGTTGAATGTTGGTGCAACAAATCGAGACGCAGCTGCTCGGGCCAGAAGTCTCGGTTGTTCGCCGCGCTGTTGGCGGTGTGAGGAAACGGGCACTTGCTCTTGGTCGATGATGGCTCGGACATGCGTTGCTCCTTGCTGCCGGCACCGTACGCCGTCTGGCGAAGAAGTCTCGACGCGCGCGCGCGAAACGATCACCACCAGCGTGATTTTCCTCACGTTCTCGAAGGTCGCCTCGTGGTTGTGACCGTCGTCGGTGGAGATCGAGGCGAACGCGCTACCATGGGCGCGGATGGACACAACGCTCCCTGCGCTCACTCCTCGAGCGCGCTCTTGGAACGTCGCGATGGCGGCGAGCCCCGGCTCGCTGGACACGACGGTCGCCGCTTCGAAGATCACCGGGGAGATTCCTCGGGCGCTGCGCGGCGGGCGCGTGCTGTCGAACGGGCCAGGGTGGACCAAAATCGGCGGGCGCATCGCGCACCCGTTCGACGGTCACGGCTATCTGCGCGCGTTCGAGTTCACCGAGGACGGGGGCGTTCGCCTGCGCGCGCGCTTCATCGAGACCGACGTGTATCGCGAAGAGTCCGTCGCGAAGAAGCTCGTGCGCCGAGGCTTCGCGACGAACGTCGACGACGCGTTCTGGAAGAACCTCGGTGTAGGAAGGCCCCGCAACGTCGCCAACACCACGATCGTCCGCTGGGGAGAGAGGCTGCTGGCGGGATGGGAGGGAGGCGCTCCGCACGCGATCGACCCCGTCACGCTCGAGACCATCGGCGAAGAGACCTTCGGCGGCGCGATCGCGGGACAGCCCACGCTCGCGCACATGCACCACGACGCAGCGCAGCACCGGCTCGTGCTTCTGAGCCTCGCGATGGGCCGCAAGACGAAGCTGACCTTTCGCGAGGTCGACGAGGGCGGAGACGTGGTCTCGACGCGAGAGGCGGCGATCGACGGCGCGCTGTTCATCCACGATTTCGCGATCACGCCGGACTACTACGTGCTCGGCGCAAATCCGCTGAAGATGAAGCTCGGCGAGCTCGCGAAGATGGCGATCGGCGCCGGGACGCTCTTGCGATCGATCGCGATCGATGAGGACAAACCGGGGTGCTTCTATTTGATTCCGCGCCGAGGATCAGGGCCCGTGAGGACGGTGATCGCGCCCGACCGCGTCTTCGTCGTGCACTTCGCCAACGCCTTTCAGCGAGGCGGCGAGGTGGTGATGGACGCGTGCGTGTTTCATCGCTTCGAGTTCGGCGCGGAGTTTGGGTATACGGGGCCGTACACGCCGTTCGACCCGGTGTTGCCCGACGTGCGTGGACCGCAGCGGCTGTATCGAGCGCGGGTGGTCGAGGGCTCGAGCAACGCGACGTGGGACAAGCTCGTGCCGTACGGCGTGGACTTTCCGCGCGTTCATCCGTTGCAGGACGGCGCAGAGAGCGCGCTGATCTTCGCTGCGACGCGGGCGGACACGCGCTACAGCGACCCGTTCGACTCGGTGCTCAGGGTCGATACGCGCGAGCCCGAGGCGCAGGCGCAAGTGTGGACCGCCCCCGAGGACGTGTTCGTGGGAGAGCCGCTGTTCGCGCCGGACGCGACCCACGCGGACAAGGGGCACGTGATGGCGATCTTGTCCGACGGAATCCGTGAGCAAACGACGCTGGTCGTGTTCGACGCGAGCGCGATCAGCGCGGGGCCGATCGCGAGCGTGCCGCTTCCGCTCATGCCCATCGCGTTTCACGGCGAGTGGGACCCCAAGGGCGCCCGCGCGCGATAGCGGACGACGCGCTCAGCGATCGCGGTTGCCCGTGTTGGGCGGCGGAGGTGCCCCGTAGGCTTCTGCCATTCCGCCAGGGTCTTGGGGCGCGACGGGCGCGACGTCCTGCGGCTCCACGAGCCTGGGCGGCGGGGCTCCATAGATGTCCATGGTCTCGCGCTGGGAGGGCTGCGCGATGCGCGCTGGGTTTTCTGGCTGCGGCGGAGCGCCGTAGCGCGCCATCATCTGCGGGCAGCCCGAGAGCACGAGCGTCGTCGAGAGCGCAGCGATCGCGTACCAGGGCGTGTTGCCGGTCTCGCCGCGGGCCGCTTGCTCGAGGGTGAGCCCGCAAAACGGGCAAGAGGGCTCGGTGGGGCGGATGTGTCTTGCGCAGCAAGGACAGGCGACGAGGGTGGTCATGGGTGCGTGAGTCTCGCGCGCAGGGTGCGACCGCGCAACTCGCTCGCGCGAGCGCAAAGGGCCGCGACGGGCAGGACGTCACAGGCACACACAATCAAATGGATCCGAGCGGCCCCGAGCGAGCAGAACGACGTTGTGCACCGAGCCGCGGGGCGGCCCCCGAATGAGCAGAACGCCGGTAGGCGCAGTGCTGAAGCCCCCACCCGCGCTGCCGCGCGCCCCAAGTGAGCAGAACGCCGGTAGGCGCAGTGCTGAAGCCCCCACCCGCGCTGCCGCGCGCGAGCGAGTGCAACGACAGTGGGCGCAGTGCTAAAGCCCCCACCCGCGCTGCCGCGCGCCC
>LNEO01000397.1 GCA_001465015.1 Deltaproteobacteria bacterium Ga0077539
GTCGCGCGAAGCGCACCTTCCGCCGTGAGTCTTCGAGCGGCGCCCAGCACGGGGTTTGTTAACCCCGTGCAAGAAACACCTCTTTTCAATTGAGCCCGTTGCTCGTTGCCCGTTGCTCGTTGCTCGTTGCCCGTTGCCCGTTGCCCGTTGCCCGTTGCCCGTTGCCCGTTGCCCGTTGGCCGCCGCCCGTCGCTGCGCCCTCTGATGGTGGTCGCGCGAAGCGCACCTTTCGCCGTGAGTCTTCGAACGGCGCCCAGCACGGGGTTTGCTAACCCCGTGCGAGAAACACCTCTTTTCAAATGAGCCCGTTGCTCCCTTCGAGCGCTCCGTTCGCCTCCCCGCTCATTTTCCAAGCCATTCGTGGGTCACCATGAGCCCTTCGCTCGTGGCGCTCGTTTGCCCGACCCCTCTGCCGTCCGCCCCGATCAGCGGCCGAAGAGCTTCTTTCGCGCTTCGACGAGCGGCGCGGTGAGCTCTTTGGGCAGCGGCTGCGGCCCGCCCCATTGGATCGCGTGGTGCGCGATGGTCGCGAGGTGCTCGACGAGCTCGAGGCGCAGATACGCCTGTTCGACGTCGACGCCCCAGGCCCAGACGCCGTTTCCCTGCACGAGCACCGCGTCGTGCTTGGCGATCCACGGCTCGATCGCGCTCACCGCGGGCGCTCCCGGCGCCGCCAATCCCACCAGCGGAACGCGCTCTCCCAACGACACAACGGCCTCTGGCAGAAAGCACGCGAGCTCTCGCCCGCTCACCCCGAGCGCCGTCGCGTACGGCGGGTGCGCGTGAACGACCGCGGCCACGTCGGGTCGCGCTCGATACACCGCGAGGTGGATGTTGAGCTCGCCAAAGGGCTTCTTCGCGCCGGAAATCTGCGCCCCAGACGCGTCCGTCACGACCAGCGAGCGCTCGTCGACGTCGCTCTTGGAAGTGGCCGTCGGCGTGCACACGATCCGGTCTTCGGACACGCGCGCAGAGAGGTTGCCGTCGTGGTTGGCGACGAATCCGCGCGCCCACATCCGCGAGGAGTACAGGGCGATCTCGCTCTTGGCGCGGGCCTCGACGAGCATCGCGGGGCGTTTCAGCGCCACGATTCCTCCGCGGCGTCGACGATGCCGACGATCACGTCGATGATGGGGAGCTTGCCCTTCGGGTCGATCCCGAAGATCTGTCGGGCTCCGTTGCCCTCGGCGTTGATGAGCACGAGGTCACCGACGCCCGCCTGCGCGCGATCGACCGCGATAAACGAGCCGCCCGTGACCTTGGACTGGGTGTCCACGGGCTCGCAGAGCAGCACGGTCTGTCCGTCGTACGCCTTGTGTTGAACGCTCGCCACGACCGTCCCGATCACCCGCGCGAGCTTCACGACCCAGCTCCTTCGCGACCGCGCACGAAGCGCTTGCCGCGGCCCTCGAGCACGTCCACCTCGTCGACCAGGCCCACGATCGTCGCGTCGACGGGGACAAACGACTCTTCGAGCGCCAGCGCGGCTTCGCGCGACGAGACGTAGTAGATCCGCTCGCCCGGCGCGGCGCCGAGGGGATCCGCTGCGACGAAGGGCTCACCCGAGCGCGCGCCGTGCGCGTCGAGGGACTCGACGACGAGCAGCCGCACGCCATCGAGGCCAGTGGCTTTCTTCGTGGCCACGCACGTTCCGATCACGCGTCCGAGAAACATCGTTCGGCCGCGGACCGTATCACAGAACCCCTCCCGTTCGACCCCCAGCGCGCAGCCCTCTCGGACTACTTCGCCTTCTTCGCGGCGGGCTTCTTCGCGGCCGGCTTCGCAGCAGCGGCCGGCTTCGCAGCGGGCTTGGCCTCGGCGGGCTTCTTCGCCGCAGCGGCCTTCTTCGCAGCGGCCTTCTTCTCCGCGGCCTTCTTGGCCTTCTCGCCAGCGGCGAGGCGGTCCATCAGGCGCGGCACGGGCCAATCACCGAAGTGCTTCTTGTAGTCCGCGTCCTTCGCGCGGCCTTCGGCGGCGACGATCGCGTCGATGAGCTGCTCGCGCGACGCGAAGCGCTCCTTCGCCTTGGCGAAGATGGTCTGGAGGCGAAGGAGCTTCTTGTTCGAGATGCCGTTGAGGCCCTTGTCGCTGTTGAGGCGATCGACCCACAGGTCGCCAGCGGCGGCCTTGACCTTCTCGATGAGGTCCTTCTTGCTGCCTTCTTTGCGGGCGCGGCTGACGGGCGCCTTCGCGTTCTTGTTTTCGGCCATGATTCGCACCACCTAATTGCCGTGTGGCTGCGGGGACATCGCGCGAACACCAGCGTTCGCAGCGGGCCAACCGAGCCCATGGGCTTTCGAGGGGCGGCGGAGCTAGCACGATCGGGCCGATCGGGGCAAGGGGCGTACCGGAGGTGTCGGGCGATGGGTGAACGCGACGGTCACAGCAGGTTCGCGGGGATCGCGGTAAGGCTCGTCGTCGGTGGAGGTGATGTGCGGAGCGCGTGCTCGATGCTCTGACGTGCCTTCGCGACGACAAAACTTGGAATCCTCGATTCCTTCGACGACGACGATCACGGCAACTCGAACCCCAGCACCATCACCATTGCGCCAGTCGTATCCAGGCGGACACTCGTTCTAGAACGCCGTCGAGCAGATCGAGACGAAGTGCACGTCGTCTTCAAGTTTCCAGCACAGGTCGACCTTCGTGCAGTCGGACGGATTCCGATCTCTTCCAACAGCGCAGTCTCACCGCTCATCGGATGGATGGATGGCGACGCATTCGCCACGAGGCAGAAGCCAAGACCTGTCGATGCCATGGTCCGCGAGTCGAGTATCAACGAGTGCCGCTCGCTCTCGACGTGTCGTCATTCTGGAACGCGCTCCCAACAAAAGGTCATCGAAGGCAGATTCACGCCGTCGCGCGCGGTCGTCGCCGTCGCGGCTGCGGCCGTTCGAGTCGGACTGCAGCGATCGCCGTTGAAGACAACTCTCCGCACCAAACCAGCGGCAGAAGCACTGATGCGGTCAGGCATGCATCCCGACGCACCGTTGACGCACTGCTCAAGGTCGAATAACATCGATCTGTGGCGATTTCGGAGGAGTTCGCGTTTCAACGAGCAAGTGAATTTGTGGAGGATCACTCACGGATCGCTGGAGTTGTCTGCGCGATCAATTGGAATACAGTCATGCGCCTCGACGCGGGGTGGGTGTTTTTCTGGAACAGTCGTCAGTTCATCGAAACTGGAGATTTTCGCAAGGCGCTCGGGGGTGCTGCCCCATTTATGGTGGTGGAGGAGTCTGGGGAGCTGATCGTTTTTGGAACGTCTCGAAGTCCCGATGTGTATCTCGAGGCGATTCGAAGATTCGGAGTGGCCAACTATCGAACAACCAAAGTCCAGGATTGGATCAGAAGCTACAAGCGTTCTCCAGCATGAACGACGTTGGGTGCATCGTACTCCCATGCGACGACAGCCGGGGCGCGGCGGCGAGCGGCGGCGCGGCAGCGAGCTGCCGCGCATTGTGCCTCGCAGACCCGGTGGGCGAATGGGCTCGAGCTAGCTAAGCAGGCGTTCTCGCTGCCGCTCGAACTGAGGCATCTGACCGGCGGCGTGGTGTCGATCTGAACGGCGTCTGTCGAGGCGTGCGCTTCGTTCATCGGCGGCTCTTCTCTTCAGTTCGAGCGCGAGCGAGAACGCCTGCCGAGATAGACCGAGTGACCGCGGCAACCGGTGTCTTCGAGGCACTATGCGCGGCGGCTCGCTGCCGAGCTGCCGCTGACGTCGCTCGCTGCCGCGCCGCAGCTTTCGTCGTATGGGAGTAGACGCACCCAAGTCGAAAGCTCCTTGGTTGCTGATCGCCGACCTTCCGGACAGCGGCGACGAGATCGTGGGATCTCTACAAACTTCGGTTTCGCATCGAAGGGTCGATTCGCGACATCAAGAACCATCGGTTCGGGCTTGGGTTGGACGAAGTTCGTATGAGCGATCCTCACCGTTGGTCGGTGCTGTTGGCGGTCACGCTGGCGTCGTACCTGGTGGTGCGTCGTTGCGGGCGCCTCGCGCGACAACGTGGCCTCTCGAAGCCGTTCTCGACGAGTGGTGGGGAACCGAACGCGCACGCTACGTTTCTACCTGGACTTTTACAGCCCAACACCTCTACCGACATCCTCGACGAGGCCCTCGAGATCACGCCCGTGGCACTCATCCCGCGAGCTGCATGAGGGGATGGGGCAGCGTGACGCCTCGCCGCGCGGACTCATTGGAGTCTGACAGGCGAAGTGAAATTCGGAGCCCGACCTGTTCGTCGTTGCACTTCTCTTGAATGCGCTGTTCGATCCGTCGCCCAAGCGAGGACAGCATGCCAGAGGACGAGCTTCGCCGCGTGCGTATCGCGGCGTTCGAGAAGCGCCTCCAGAATGACGATTCTCTGCCCGCTACGCTGCGGAAGCGCGGGCGGACGACCGCAGGCGGCGGCGAGTTTGCGGAGCACCACGTGTTCGCGGACGACCTCGATGCACTGCGCGAGCTGTGCCTCGATCCGCGATCGTGCACGAAGGTGGATGGATACTGGCGCGTGAACGGCGACGTGTACTTCGTCGAGCTCGAGGCGGACCCGTCGCGGCCGCCCCTTCGCGCGACCCTCTCGCTCGCGGCCTCGCGTCACCCCGAGTCTTCGCTGCGCGTCGTGCGCGTGGTCTTCTCCGCCGTCGTCGTCGAGTCGTGGTGGCTGCAGATCGTGCTCGGGCGCGCGCTCCCGTGGCTCGATGGGCGCGACGGTCGCTTCGAGGTGTGAACCTGTCGCATCCCCTCACGCAGCCCGCCCACAATGCCGAACGCCGACCCGTCTGGCGGTTCGCGGGATGCCACGGCGCTGGTTGTGTCTCCGCTTCGGGATCGCGACGACCCGTCGATCGCCGAGCCAGGGGATGGCTTCGAGGCCGTGAACGACGCCGACCGGCCACGCCCCAGCGAGAGCCGCGCCAACACAGTATCGCCTGTGAAAAGTGAGGCGAACGCACGATGCGGGGTGGGCCGAACGCGGCGCGGTAGCAAAGGGCGGAGGGCAGCGACGAGGCAACGGGCCATCGCGTCGCCGACAGCGGACGCGTGAGCGACGCATCGCGGATGGATGGTACGTCCTCGCCGGAGGCCGTCGTGAAATAGCCTGGTAGCCGGAGTCCCATCGCGTGCGCGCGCAGGAGGCGCACCCGATGAATACGGATCACGAAATCGCGGCTGTCCGACGACGGCCAGGCAACGAGGTCAACCGCGCTTGCAAGCGAGTCTTCGACTCCTCAGCAACTGTAAGAGGACAGGACATCCAACGGCGGTCGGTCCATGACGCTCGAGCCGACGGTGGCCCGATCGCCCGAAGACCTCGCGCTGCTCTTCGGCGCGACCCCGTTCGAACGCGCCGCTCGAGCCCTCGCTGCACGACGCGATCTCCTCTGTTTTCACAGGCGATACTGCGTCGTCGAGCTCGGGGAGACCTTCTCGCAAGTGTTGACGAACCTTGCTCGCGCCCTCGATGCTGCGCCGGTGCCGTGCATGCTTGTGGGCGTGCCGCTCTTCGTCGCATCATCGGACAACCAGCTGATTTACAAGCTCATCGCGTCGCCGCAGGACCTCGTCGACGTCGATCGCTTGATCCGGTTCGGGCGCAGGCCGGAGGACGCGGGGTATGTCCGACGCTGGGCCCGTGTGTGGGACATCGAAGATCGTCTCGACCGCGCGCGGGACCGATGATCGCCGCGCCGTCGAGCCGGGTCATCGGCCCCATCGGGATCGAGCGCTCCGCGCGGACCGCGCGCACGACCGTGGCCGCCGCGGTCGGAGGGCAGCCGAGCGAGCGCGGAGGAGCGCGAGCACGTTTCGTCGATCCACGGCGTTCGTGAGTACAGCAACGACGGACGAGGCAGCAAAGATTCCGAGCAGCGGAGATGGCGATGAATCAGCGATCGACCAACAGGCGAGTCGAGCGGCGTCCTGCGGCCGATCACTACGGCGCGGCCCAGCGCAGCAGTCCGCCTCGCGTCGTGCCCCAGTAGAGCGAGCGCTCGCTCTCCAGCCAGAACCCCGCGGCGTTTAGCATCGCTGGTCCCTCGGCGATCGTGCGTCGCGCGGCGGTCGCTCCATCGAAGTGCACGATTGCGCCGAGCGACGGGCTCGTCGCGACGCTCGTCGAGATGGCCACGCCGCTGCCGAAGCGAACCACGGGCGCGAAGCCACCGACCCCAGGGATCGCCGCGAACTCTGTCGCGCCGGGCGCGAGTCGCTCCACCGCAAGCCCAGAAAACCACACGCCTCCCGCGCTGTCGCGCACCAACGACACGCGACTCGCAGCGTCCGTGGTCGCTCCAGGACGGTCGAGGAGCAACGAGCACGCGCCGCTCGCGCACCGATGCACGCTCGCTCCTCCACGAATGAACATGAAGGCGGGAGCGTACGTCGCCACGAGCGCGACCGTGCTCGACTCGATCGCGATCGCGCGGATCGGCTGCGCGAACGAGCTCGTTGGCAAGCGCAACGGCTGCACGCTCCACGTCGCGCCGTCCCAGTGCCGCAACGCGAGTCCTGCGCTTCCCTCGGTGGCGATCCACACGTCGTTGACGCCTCGGACATGGAGCGCGGTGACCGAAAGCGACTCGCCAGGCGCGCCCGGGACCGTCACCGCCTGTAGTCCACCCGCGCGCGTCCACCGCGCGAGCAACGGTCGATCTGCGGCGAGCGCCCACACAGAGTCAGCGCTCTCGCTCTCGCTCGACTGCCAGTCGAGCCTCTCGGGATTCGCGAACGGATAGGTGCTGTGCGTCCACGCACCGCTCGCGTCGCGCTGGGCCCAGATACCCTTGCCCAACGCGATCGACGGAGGTTGTCCCGCGGCGCCGCCGAAATAGCGCATGGGCGACGCTGCGTGCGGGCTCGGTCGTTGCCGCGCGTCCTGCTCGATGCGTAGCAAATCGCCAGACGCTTGGATCCACCCGGTGCGCGACGGGATGTGGAAGTCGAAGTTCGAAGGGACCTCGGGTTGCAGAGTCCAGAGCTGCGCTTCGATCCGCCCGGAGGTATCCAACGAGCAGAGTCTGCCGTCGTCGGTGCTGTACCAACGCGCGCCGCTCATCGACTGCGGGAGGTTGCGCAGGAGGATCTGGGCGTTGCGCAGCTCGACCGTGCATTCATCGAGGTGGATCTGCGACGTTGGCGCCGCTCCGGCGCCAGCGATTCCAAACAACGATCGCCCGTGCGCGAACAAGGCCAAAGGCGATCCAATGGCATCGAGCCGAACGTCCTGCATCCGACGCCCGCTCGGAACGCGCACAATGTTGCTGGTGCCCTCGAGAAACACGAGCTCGCCGTCGTCGGTTACGCCCACCGCGCGGCCGGGAAACGTCGTCGGGGGATCGAACGAAGTCCCGTTCCAACGGTGGAAGCCGCTGGCGTTTTGGATCCAGAATCGTCCGTTCGATGCGCGAAGCACACGATCGCTGACGCCGGCCGGCGCGACTGCGATCGGCGCCGCGACGAACTGTGTTCCGTTGAAGCGCACGAGCGCGAGGCCCCGCACCCACACCCACACAGCGCCTTCGAAGTCGCGCCAGATCATCGCCGGCTCGTACGAGCCAGCGTTGAGCGAGCTCTCGGGAATCGCGTACGCCGAGAACACGCCTCCCAGCAATCGCACCGCGGTCCCACGACGAAAGAACCACGACTCGCGCTCGCTCACCGCGAGCACTCTCGAGTTCGAGTCGTACGGGTGCGCGCCGAGCTCCCATCGCCATCCGCCCGGCGGATCGGCCACCGCGAGCGCGGGCGGATCGCCGAGCCCTCCGTCGCCATCGGCGCTCGGCAGCGCTGCGTCTCGGGCCCACGTCACGTCCGGCGAACATGTCGTGCCGCTCGCGTCGAACAACACAGCTCCCCCGTCCGTCGCCTCGGCGCTGTCGACGCTGCTCGCGTCATTCGCGTCATTCGCGCTGTCCGGACTGCTCGCGGCGTCCGTCGACGCGTCGTTTCGTGTGTTGCGCGAATCGCACGCGACCGCCAACCCCGCACACAACAGCGCGACCCCGCGGGCGCGCCCACATGATTCAAGCATGCGGCGAAGTTAGCACGGCGTGCCGAAGCCTCCACGCAGCAACCAGACGCCCGCGTCAGCGCGCGATCGCCGCGCGGAGGTTCGTCCGCACGGCCATCACACCTTCTCGGCCCTTGTGTACTCCGATGCAGTCCTTGGGCACGGTCTTGCCATGCAGGATCAGCTCTTGAATTTGTGGTCACGATTCGAGAGCGAGCAGCGGCGACCAATCGGTGAGCTTGTCGCAGTGGTTGAACGCGAGCTGTCGCAGCGCAAGCAAGCTCGCCACCGCGCGGATGTCGACGAGCGTCGCGTGTCCTTCGAGCGGCGCGAGCGTGGCGATGTTGGTCGAGAGCGTCCCGATCGACACGAGCCCCTGGCTCGATTGCAGACCGTCGAGCGTGACGAGCGTCCCCGCGAAGGGAAACTCGACGCCCCAGCGATCGAAGAGCGTGCCCTCGTCCGCGACGCCCTGACGATCGGTGAAGCGCTCGCGAGGCCAGAGGGGGAGCGACGCGACGGTGATGGCTTCGAGCGGCTGCGACGGCCAATGTGCACCGAAGTGCGCGAGGCGGCTGGGTTGGTTTGTTCCCCGATCGCCGAGGAAGGGACCCAGCGCTTGGATCCACCCCGAGACGTGTGGCCCGCCCGAGGCGTTCTCGCGCTTGTAGATCTCGCGCCAGAACTTCACGTCCACATCTCCCGTCGCCGCGGCGACGAAGCGTTCGAGAACCTTCGCGAGCGAGCGGCTCCAGTCTCCGAGGCCGAAGCGCTCGAGGATAGGCCCTCCAACCCCAGTCCGTCGCCCACGCGTCCGCTGTCGGCGACCCGATCGCCCGTTGCCTCGTCTGCGCCCTTCGGCCCTTTGCTACCGCGCCGCGATCGTCCCACCGCCACGAACACTGCGTTCGCCGCTGTTTTCACAGGCGATCCTGGTTTGGAGTGCCGCTACCTTGTGCAAGATCGGATGGGCATCACGGGCGCGCGCTGGACCGTGCCCACCGCCGAGGCTGTGCTGCGTATACGCGCCCTGATCGCCAGCGACCACTGGGACCCGTATCTGCGCTTCCATCAGCAGCAAGAGCACACACGAAATCACTCCATCCTTCCCGTCGTCGAGGCCGCTTGACGTCACCCCCGAAAGTCATGCGCTTG
>LNEO01000398.1 GCA_001465015.1 Deltaproteobacteria bacterium Ga0077539
TATCACCGTCGGCTTCTCGCGTTTGTGCGCGCGTGGCGCACGGACCCGACGATCCCGCCCATGCTCCGGCGTACCGCGACGGGACACGCGGAGTTCGCGCTGATCGAGCGCACGTTCGGGTCGATCACCGGAGCGATGGCGTGCTTCTCTGCGCTGCCTATTGCGTGGCCCGCGGCGCTCGAGCATGCCCGTTCGACCCGGACTTTTCCTCAGGATCTCGCGCGCAGGGCGCTGGCCGATCAGAAGTCCACCTGACTGAAGTTCACGATCTCGGCGTCGCTCTTCTTGCGGCACGCGCGTGCACGGCTTCGTCTTCGTCGTAGCGCAGCTCGAACCCGTCGAAGCTCCCGCGTCGAAGCCGAGGAACCAGCGTCGCGCGACGCGTTGGTCCCCCTTCGTTTCCGAGCGCACCGACGAGCACCGCGATGGGACGTACTCGCCGGGTGGTCTCGTCGAACGCCGGGTGCGCGTCGGCCCACACCCAGCCCCAGCTGGACACACGAACGGCGTGACAAATCACTGCCCAAACGTGCGCATCATCGCGCTCGCTCGGGGACCACGAGCCGACGGTTCGACGCGTGGACTCGTCGGCCACGATCGCGAGCGCGCGGGACGCGGGGACGTTCCAGATCCGTGAGACCAGAGACCGGTGCGGGCGGGGGCCAAGATCCTCCGGACAGCGCGTGAATCCAACGGTGTCGTCGAGGCGCGGCGCTCGTCCGAGCTGCTCGTCGTCGAACAGTCGAACGAGCTGCGTATCGTGACGAACTTCGAGCGACGCGCGGCCGCTCCAATCCGACACGCCGAGCGAGCTCATCGAGTCCCGGTGATGCGCGTGTACGCTGTCTTCCAATGGATCGCCCTCGCGTGCCCAGCGAGGGGCCAACGCATGGAGCACCAACCCCTCTGGCGTCAGGATGAGCTGCGCGTCGGGCTTACTCGACTGCCAGGATCGAAGATCGACCGGCAAAAATGCCCATGGAACGAGCACGGTCGTCGCTCCACCCTCGACCCCCCAGTCCATCGAGATGGTCCCACGAAACTGTAGCCCTGCTCCCGTTCGGTGCGTCGAGCGAACGGGAATCGCGACGACGTTGCGCGTCCAAAGGTCGAGTTGCTCGGCGGTCGTTGGATCGAGCGAGACAACCGGCGAGACGCCGTTGGAGCCGATTGGCCAACGCGCTGCGCGCCGGACGTGCTCCGAGTCCTGCGCGGGCGCGGCGTCGGCATCCACAGCTTGCTCACTCGGGAGAAGCGACCACGACGCGCTCGAAGCGAGCAGCGCGGTCGCGACAAGCGCGCGCCAACGATGGCGAACCGATTCGAGTCCGACGCGCCACGCCCACAGCGTCGAGAGCACAGTTGCGACGACCGCCGTCACCGCGAGGGTCGAGGCGGCCGTCGACATTGGATCGTCGGTCCACAGGTTGGCTAGCCCGAGTGCTACGTCGCTCGCGCACGCCGCGGCGAGCAGCGAGCCATCCGCTAGCGACCTCGAAGCCATTCGCACTTCGAGCCAGGCGATTGCGAGGTGTGGCCGCGCGTCGAGCGTCGAACGCGCATGCACGACAGCGCGACCCCGACGAAAGAACACGATGGAGACACGCCTTCCGAGCGCGCGCAGCGTCGCTCCCTCGATGGTGATCGTCGGTGAGTCGCTGGGCTCGAGCGTTGCGATCAAGCGCAGATTGGCCTGGATCTCGATCACGCCAGCATCAACCAGCGAGCCGAGGTCGAGCACGAGGTCTTCGCCCGAGTGCACGACGACCGCGCGCCGTCCCCCAGCGGCGACTTGCACGTGTGTGTGTGTGATGGACACGCCCATTCAGGGGCGATGGACATCGCCTCGGCCCGGATGTTTCCGACTGCGATTCGTTCTGAAGGACAGGACATCCAACGGCGGTCGGTCCATGACGCTCGAGCCGACGGTGGCCCGATCGCCCGTAGACCTCGCGCTGCTCTTCGGCGCGACCCCGTTCGAACGCGCCGCTCGAGCCCTCGCTGCACGACGCGATCTCCTCTGTTTTCACAGGCGATACTGCGTGCACGAGTGACGCGCAGGGTCGCACGACGAACGAACGAGCGCCTGAGCGAGTGAGTGACTCAGGGCGCGCAGCGCGGGATCACGAAGGGCGGCGCTGTCTGGGCGGATTCGCTTCCGCGAGCCGACTGCTCGACGCGGAGGTGCCGCGAGAGGCCGCAGTGGCACTGCAGCACCCTCTCAGACTGCGATGACGGCGTCCTCGATCGCGCGGGCCACGGAGCCCGCCTGTACCCACGCTTCGCCGTGTGCGGGCAGGAGGGCGTCATCACCATACGGGGTGAGGTGACGCAGCGCCTCCAACGACGCCTGATTCAGCGCCGTGCTCTCCCCGAACACGAGGGCTCGATCCGGACCACCCAGCATCGGATCACGGGTCATCAGGGCGTCGCCTGTGAAGAGCGCACCACGCGTGGGAAACCGAAACGCCACGCTGCCCGCCGAGTGGGCAGGCACGGGAACAACCATGGGCCGCCCCGGAATGTCGAGCGTCGTGCCTCGCGGCAACGGTTGGATCTCCTTCAAGAGCGGCTGCGAAAAGACGCCGTCGCAGACCGCTTCGCCGAACAGTCCGAGCACAGACGGGCGCCACAGCGAGCGTCGCAGTCGTTGCGGAGGCTGTCGTCCCTCCGGCCGCATCGCGAACGGGGCATCCGCGGCGTCGAGATACACCGGCACCCCGGTGGCGCGCAGTCGCTCTGCGAAGCCCACGTGATCGGCGTGACCGTGGGTGAGCAGAATGGCCTCGATGTCCGACATGCGCCGTCCGCGACGCTCGAGCCACGCCTCGAGGTAGCGAAGGTGCCCATCGAACCCGCAGTCGATGAGCGTGAGAGAGCGGCCTTCTTCGATCACATAGAAGTTCACGCGCCGTGAGCCCAAGAGGTGCACCCCAGGGAGCACTTCTTCTCCGATCCGAGGGGTCGCAAATGGATTCTTCTTCACGCATCGCCTCCAGCTAGACTATCTGTACCGTTTCGCACGTAATCATGAGCCCCGCTCCGGCCGGGTCAACTATTTTTATGCGAGATAGTACAAAAATGTCGACGAAGCCTCGGGGACGACCACGCGCCTTCGAGCCAGGCGCCGCGCTCGACGCGTTGACCAACGTCTTCTGGACGCATGGATTCGCGGCGGCCTCGCTCGACATGCTGGCCGCATCGGCGGGCGTGAATCGCCCCAGCCTCTATGCGGCGTTCGGCGACAAGCGGACGATGTACCTGCGCGCCATCGAGAAGGTCGCCGCGCAGCTCGAGGCCTCCATCGCCCAGGTTCTGGCGGGCGAACGCCCCGTGAGCGACGAGCTGACGACGTTCTACGAAGAGAGCATCGCGGCGTACCTGGACGGCGAGTCTGGGCCACGTGGATGCTTGATCGTGTGCACCGCTCCGAGTTCGTCGCTCGATGAGCCGGAGGTCAAGGACGCTCTCCGAGCGGTGCTCGCCATGATCGATCGGGGTCTGGAGAAGCGCTTCGCCACTGCCCGCGAAGCGGGCGAGCTCGCCACGGACACCGATGTGCGAGCGTTGGCGCGCGTCGCATCCAGCGCTCTCCATAGCCTCGCGATCCGCGCTCGGGCGGGTGAGAGTCGCGCGCAGTTGCTGACGCTCGCGCGGGCCTCTGTGGCGCTCACGGTGGGCGTGCCTCGCAGCCGCCGAAAGCGCTAGCGCTCGCAGCGCCCTTCGTCGGTCTGGGGGCCGAACGTACGGGCATCAGGCTGGAACCTCGGAGGCGAGCGGCTGTCTTCATCGTCCAGCGCGACAAGCAAGAATCGGGTACACCGCCGACCCGCGGCCGTCGCGCGCATCGACGTCGTATCGGCGACGCTCGTCGTCGAGCGCGAGGTCGACGACGGGAGCGATCTGCCTCTCTCGCTCTCGATCGCTGCGGCCCGTGGCTGGGATACTCTCGGTTCATGCGCACCGCACCGATCTCGCCTCCGCTCGTCTACGTGCAGAAGTCCTCGGTCTACGCGATCGATCGCGACAGCGGGCAACTGCGCTGGCGCTACGAGGCCATCGTGAAGGTGGTCCGCGTGCTGTTCGTCGGCGAGCGGGTGTTCGCGCTCGACGCCGACTGCAAGGTGCACTGCCTGCAAGCGACGGCGCTGCGTTGGGTGTCGTGTCCGCGGGCCCCTCGAGCGGCTGGGGCGCGTCGATGCTCGCGCAGGACTGCTTGCTCTACGTCGCGACGAGCGACGGCGTCGTCGCCCTCAACCTCAACGGAGGCGTGGTCTGGCGCTTCAGGAGCCCCGATCCAGGGACGGGCGGAGTGCTGCCCGGCCTCGCCCTTCCCTCGCAGGTCGCGCAGCCCGACCGCATCGAGTGATGGGCGGGCGAGGGGCGCTGAAGCCTACCGCGCGCTGCCGCGGTCCTCGTCGCGCCTCGCGCACACGTGGACCCAGGGCGTGACGGCCTCGCTCGCTGAAGTCCTTGGTCGCTGTTCGAGCTGGCGGTACGACCGTGGTTCAGGAGACAGCGATGAACAGGATGCTCTCGACGGTGAGGCTCGAGCGAGACGGCCTCGACGTGCGGCTCTCCTTTCCGAACGCGCGCGGATTTCATCTCCGGACCTCACCTGCGTTCGTCGTTCGCAGCGGTTTCCTCGGGTACGGCCAGCAGAACGCGAAGAGCCTCGATGACAGCATTGGCCAGTGGCGCGCGCTCTGGTCCCGGCTGCGCGGCGATGGGTTCGAGCCCGTGCTGGTGCCACACATCTACGAGCGCGAGCACAACGGCCAGCGGCAGGCCGCGCTCGTCGACTGGCCGCGCCGCTCCACCGTTCGGTGGGCCATCGTTCCGTGGGACATCGACCCGTGGGACATCCCCTGGCGCGTTGTGGAGCGCGCGAGCGCCGTCGATGCGCTGCGCGGCTTTCGGCTGCGCTGTGAGAGCGCGAAGACCGCCGGCTTCGTCCCATGGCGGCCCCGATGGCCGGACGCGTTCGCAGCCCTCGTTGGCCCGGACTCAGGTCTCGTCGAACACAGCGAGGGCGCGCCTGGCCACGAGACGCGGCGCTTCTTCTCGGGCCCGGGCCACGACGAGACGGGGCCCGAGCTGCACCGCCACCCGGACGAAACATGGAACGTTCATGTGCAGATCGACGGCCAGGTGATCGGCAGCCAGCTCTACTTCGACGATCAGGGCCTCATCCTCGCGCGGACCCTCGACGCGGGCGTTCTCACAGGGCACAGCAATGTGCTCTCGAAGGACGACCACAGCACCATCACCCTCGCATCGATGAGCGATGGCGGCAAAGTGCGCTGGAACCGGCGCCTCCTCGCAGAGGGCGACACCTGGCAAAGCGGGGTCCATTGCGACTGGTTGCCGGCAATGCTCGACGCGCCTCCCAGCCTGGCTGCGTTTCGACGGCTGTGCCGAGGGATCCTCGACTTCGCCGAGGGCGAACTCGAGGCGGCAAGGAGCCTCGTGACACGAGCGCTCGCTGTCGTCTCCTCGTGGCCCACGACAGTGCGCCTTCCTCCACGTGGCTGGGTGAAGGCGCTCGTGAGCGGCAAGCTTCCTCTCGAGGCGCTCGCGCTCACCTCCGCGCTGCACCTCGCGGAGATGTACGACGTCGGTGCAGGAGAAGAAGGCGTCGATGTCTCGGGGAAGCAGAGCGGTGCAGCGCTCACAGCATGGCTGACAGGCCTGCCGGAGCGAGACGATCTCGGCCAGGTCGGGATCGATCTGAGCATGCGGCACGTGCGGGGCAAAGACGTCGAGACCGCCGTCGTCACGGCCCTCTTCGCAAGCCCGCTGTGTCGCCGCCTCCGTTGGCTCAACGTCTCCCGCACGCCGTTCGACCCGCACGCGATCACGGAGCAGGACATCCGCGACGCAGAGCATCGACTGAACCGCTTCTTGCGCTTCTCGTGGCCGCTCGTGACCCGGGCGCCCTTCGCAGAAACGCTGCAGCATCTCGTCGCCGAGGGGCTCTCCATCGAACTCGATGGCGGTCCCGCAGCCGCTGTGGAGGTCGGGCGTCTGCCGCACCTCGATAGCCTCGTGATCGGCGACCCGCGGAACGGCCAGCGCACTGCGCGCACGCTGCGCGCCCTCGCCGAAGCCCGAGCCTTCCCCTCGCTGCAACGTCTCGACATCGAGGAGGACCTGACGGCGCAGGTCGCCCGGGCGCTGCGCGAGAACCCTGCGACGAAGCGCAACGCCATTCAGTCCCTCACCGTGGGCTGGTCTGCGCCGGAGATGAAGCACGTGCACGCGATCGCCAGGGCGTGCCCTTCGCTTCAGGAGGTCGGCCTCGGCGGCGGGCTCGGCCGTCGCACGGGCACGAAGGGAGTTCGTCTCGTGAGGCGCAGCGTGGACCGAGCAGCCTTCGAGATCCCGCGTTGATCCTCGCCTTGCGTCACGACCCGATCGCCCGTTGCCTCGTCTGCGCCCTTCGGCCCTTTGCGACCGCGCCGCGATCGTCCCACCGCCACGCACCGTGCGTTCGCCGCTGTTTTCACAGGCGATACTGTGTTGGACGCTCTCGTCCACGCCGAGCGCTCGTTGTGTCGAGGTTGTTCAGCGGACAGTCTCGCTGCTGGGAGCTTTCATCGCGAGAGCGAACGGCCGAACGGAGTTTCGATCATGCGAACAGTTGTCAGTGCACGTTGCATCGAAAACTGCGACGGACGCGACAACGACCGCAACCCGGCGACGCCGGACGGGACCAACGACGCGCGCGTGGGCACGACGTGCATGCCGAGCACGGGCGTGGGGCGCTGCGGCGTGGCGTCGAACATCTGCGAGATGGGCGTGATCAGCTGTCTCGCGCCAACACAGCGGTGCTCGAGATGTGCAACGGCCCGGACGACGACTGCGATGGAACGACGGACGAAGCGCAGTGCGTGGACGCCACGGTGGACGCGACGGGACGACAGACCGCGCCGACCGGCTACGGCGTGTGCCAGGGCAGCACGTGCGCCGTCTCGCGGTGCGCCGACTTTCGAGGCGATCGCGACAACAACCCGCGCAACGGCTGTGAGACGAGCATGAACAACGACCCCAACCACTGCGGCGGCTGCAACGTGCGCTGCAACTCCGGCGAGTGCATCGCCGGCGTGTGTTCCGACGCGCATCGTCGAACTGAGCGCGGGTAGCGACCACACGTGCGCACGCAACTCCAACGGCAGGGTGCTCTGCTGGGGAAACAACACGAGCGGACAGCCCGGCGATGGCACGACGAGCAACCGCTCGAGCCCGGCGACAGTGACGGGCATCGCTGGCGCGGTCGAGATCGCTGCAGGCGAAGCGCACACGTGTGCGAGGCTCATGGATCGCGCGGCGCGATGCTGGGGAGCCAATTCGAGCGGGCAGCTCGGCAACGGATCAGGAGCGGGTAGCGCGTCCCCGATCGCAGTGTCGGGCCTGATGGACGCCGAAGAGATCGCTGTCAGCAGCGGGACGAGCTGCGCTCGCAAGACCTCGGGCACCGTCGTTTGCTGGGGAAACAATGTCGCTGGTCAGCTCGGCGACGGGACGTTCAGCAGCAGCCCCATCCCATTGCCTGTCCTCAGGGTTGACCTCATCTCGGGTGCAAGAGGCTGGCGCCAAATCAGCGCAGTGATGAAGCCCCCACCCGCGCTGCCGCGCGCCCAATGGGCAGAACGACGGTAGGCGCAGTGCTGAAACCCCCACCCGCGCTGCCGCGCGCCCCGCCCCCGCCTGGAACGGCAGGGGCGGCGGCTTCGCGCTGAGAAATTGCTGGCGAAATCAGCGTGCGTGTATCGTGATGGCCCTTGCTCTGCAAGGGCGAAGCATTGGTCACTCGAGCATCGACGCATACGAATCGAGCGAAGTGCAGCCATTGCAGAGCAATTTGCTTGGTTGAATCCTACGCATTCGCAATGCGAAGCCGCCGCCCCTGCCGTTCCAGCTCTGGGTTGACCGTCACAGGGCGGTAACCGCGGCGCGCGCCTCGCGCTTCGACTGCGCGCGGCGCCGCCGTGCTCTCTCGGGAGCTCTTTGGTACTCGATGGCAATGACCGAGCAACGCAACGAGCCGATCTCTTTTGCGAGCACGATCGCCCAGTGCCTGGGCAGCGAGCCCACGCTCGCGCCTGGGGCGACGGCGCCGATCCCGCTGGTCGGCGGCGGCCCAACGGAGCAAGCGTCGACCGCGCCTGCGCAGAGCGCGCGATACGAGACGATGGACGTGCTCGGGCAGGGCGGGATGGGGCGCGTTCTGGCCGCGCGCGACTCGCAGTTCGGTCGCACCGTGGCGCGCAAAGAGATGACGGTCGGCCACGAGAGCCCGGAGTTCATCAGGCGGTTTCTGCTCGAGTCCATCGTCACGGCGAACCTCGAGCAACCCGGCGTCGTTCCGGCGTACGAGCGCGGCGTTCGCGATGGAGCTCCCCTTCTCTGGGATGCGAAAGATCGCGGGACAGCCGTTGAGCGCCGCGATCCGTGACGCCAAGACCCTCGAGCAAAGGCTCGCGCTCGTCCCCGCGGTGATCCGCGCAGCGCACACGTTGGGCTTCGCGCACGAACGAGGGGTCGTGCACCGAGACGTCAAGCCCGACAACATCGTGCTCGGCGCCCACGGCGAGACCGTGATCCTGGACTGGGAAATCGCGAAGGTGCGCGGGCTCATGGACGAGCACGGGCCCGACAGCCCGCTGGCCAACGTGGCGACCGCGGGAGAGGGCACCGTCGCAGGAGCGGTGCTGGGCACGCCGAGCTACATGGCCCCCGAGCAAGCGCAGGGAAACGTCGACGCGATCGATCCTCGCACGGACGTCTTCTCTCTCGGCGCCGCGCTCTACGAGACGCTCACCGGGCGGCCGCTGTACCGCGAAGCGACCGTGATGCTCACGCTGTCGGCCGCAGGGATGACCCGCTTCGAGCCTATCGATCGCCTCGCGCCGGAGGTTCCGTGGCGAGTCGAGCTCAACCTCTACGGCAACTACCGCGCGTCGCGGAACCCGCGCTGGCTAGAGCGCTCTCGGCCGACTCGATCACGAGCGCGACGGAGTCGTGCCTCGCCCGGACATGGTGACCATCGTCGCGCTGGCCGACCGCGCCTTGCGCGAGCAACGCTCACCCGACCCAGAACCCACAGCGGACTACGACGAGGTCCTGCTCGTACGAGACGAACGGGACCTCTTCTACCTCCAAGGCTTCGGACCCATTCGCGGCGGCGCGGGAGAGCTCGTCGAGAGACTCCGCGCCCTCTCCTTCTGGGCCGATTACGACAGCAGCGGCTGAGCCTCGACACCGAGGTCCGCCATGGTGATGGCGCTCAGAACGTCTCTGCGTAGAGCGCCTGCGGAATGCTCGTGAGCCCAGGAACCATCGCGCGAAAGCGAACCGTGCGCGACGCTCCTGCGGCGAGGGTGTACTCGCCGAGCGTGCTCGACGGGCTCGTCGGCGTGTGTCGAACGACGACGCGCGCGCCATCGACGAGGCCGACGCCGTCCCAGTAGCGCGAGATCATCGCGGTCAAGTGCGACAAGAACACCAGGCGCACTCGGCACGTCCCAGCGCCGCCGGCCGAGCAGCGCAGCGCGACGTCGAGGTCGTATACGTTGCCGTACATTCCGACGGCCTCTTGCGCGCTGTCGTCGTAGGCCATGAGCGCGCGAAAGGCTTGAATCTGTGGGTGTCCAGAGCCCGTCGCCGTGTTGACCATCCAGCCCACGCGCGCGCGCGTCGGGGCCGCAGGAACATCGACGCGAATGCTCCCTCGCCACGTGTCGAACTCGTACACGCCCGCCTCGCGCCCGAACGGCGGCGGCGGCCTTCCCGAGCGAGCGATGATCCCCGGCGCGTCGACGGTGCTCAGGCGAACGACCTCGTTGAGGTCGGCGGTCGAAGTGACGACGAGGTACGCGAGCACGGGCGCGCTCGCCTCGACCTCGAAGCGGCCGTCGACCTCCGCGTTATTGTTGACTGTGTTCTGCCAGAGCAAGAGCGGTCGGCTGGGCGCCACCGTCGTGCTCGGAACCACGGTGCGGGCTCGTCCCTGGATCCACTCGTCGCTCACGCGAAAGTCGGGGCTCGATCCCAGGCCCAAGCCTCCGGTCTCGGTCTGGTTGTAGCCCGAGCCGCGCGCGCTCACGGTGACGGGCGTCGCGTTGGGGTTGGTGACGATCAGCGAGACGACCTTGGTGGCGCCAGAGCGGTTGAGGTGGTGGAGGTAGACGCCGAAGCGCGCCAGCGCGAGCCGGGCGCCGCCGCGCGTCATCGAGGCCCTGCCTGTACCGAAGAGCAGGCCGTCACCCTGAAAGACCTCTGGGTTGTTGCTGGTGAACACCGGCGGTCCCTGCCCGGCGCCGGGCAGCGGAAGCTGCTCGCTGCGAGGCGGCAGCGGGCTCACCGAGAGGGGCCCCGAGATCCACGGCGAGGGACCGGAGTCCGCGCTCGTGTCGCGCGCGGCAGCGTCGCCCACGTCCGCGCTGTCTACGCGAACGTCGCTGCGCGCGTCGAGCGCCGCCGCGCTGTCGGGCGCGTCGAAGGCCATCGTCGCGTCGACCGGCTCGAGCGCGTCGAAAGGGACCCCGTCGTCGCGGTCCGTCGCGCCGTCACGATCGGTGACGTCGGCCGGAGCAACGGCGTCGCCCGTCGGACCGTCCGGCGCAATGGGTGACGAGTCTCTCGTTGAATCCACGGTCGAATCGACGAGAGCGACGCCGGCGTCTGCAGCGCCGTCAGCCACGGGAGGCGTCGGAGAGCTGCACCCCGTCATCGTGAGCAGCACCAGCGTGTAGCGTGATGGACGCATCGAACCTCAGCCAGACCATAGCGCGAGCGCCCGGGGCGAAAGCAACGCCGCTGTGAGTGGCGATCGCGACCTCCCTACGATGCCACGCCTCGAACCGAATCCTCCAGCAGCGCCACACTGGTGAGAGAGCGCTGAGTTCGAGCCGCCGTAGCTGAGCGTAAACGGCGCGGTCGGAACCGTTCCTCGACACTCGGTCGTGCTCGTCGCGCTGTTGCACGAGAGCGCTCCCGTGAACGTGCAGCGCCCACCCGGGTGCGTGCTCGCTGGATACGCCGTGCATCCGCCGACCGGTTGGCAGCGCGACCCGCAGGCGCTCTGTCCGCTCGCGACGAGCCGCTCGTCGCAGCGCTCGGACACTGCGGGGCTCCGCGTGCGCGTCGCGTCGTCGCAGTCTCGTCCGCGCTCGTGCTTCGTCCGTCTCGACAAGATGCCCGCTGGAAAGTACGGGCTGCTCGACGCGGCTCCCTGGCAGAGCTTCGCGTTTTCGCCCGAGAGCTGCCTCGACGATGAGCGCTGGCGGAGCCGATCGACCGTGACGCTCCCGGCCGACGTCGCAAGCGAATTCAGAGCCCATCGACTCGCGGATGGAACGTGGGCGGTGATCGCTCCTCGCGCGCGTTCAGCCTGTCGGTTTCGCCCTGGCGAGAGCAAGCTCGACTCCGTCGCCGCGCTCCCTGCTGTGCGCAGCGACGAGCAGCGCATCGAGCTCGCTGATGGTCGCTGGCTGCTCGCGATGGGCCAAGAGAACTACCGCACCGTGATCAAGAGTAACCGTTCAGGCCCCTCTTGCCTCTCAACGCTACCCACGCGACGCGAGAGAAAAGTCCAGCCAGAACGCGATCGACGCATTCCGGGAGCCAAGGGGCCCGGGAATGCGTCGATCGTGTTCTGGCTGGACTTTTCCGCATACAGTTTGGGTAACGATGAGAGGCAAGAGGGGGCTGAACGGTTACGATCAAGACGACGTTGGTCGATCCGCGCGCGGGCACCGCGATCGAAGGCCCGGACCTCCCTGGCGAGCACAGAACGCTCGTCGTGCCGAACGGACGCGCCGTGCTCTTGCATGGCTACATCGACGAACCGTCGATGCCAGCGACGGTCTCGGTGTTCAACGGCGAGCGGCGGACGCCGCATCGGCCGCCAGCAGGGCTCTTCGACGCCAAGCACGGGATGATGTTTGCGCCGCTCTGTTCGCTGCGCGACGGGCGAGTGCTCATGCACGCGTGGCGCTCGATGGCGATCGTGCTCTTCGACATCGACGCGATGACGATGAACCCGTTGCGCCATCGATCTTCACACGTGCGCGCGGCCTCGGCCGGCGTTCTCGCTCGCGTTCGAGCTTATGAAGTCCCAGTAAATTCTCAGTTGAGATCGATGGGGGTCTTGCCCACGCGTGATCGTGTTTCGAGCGAGCCGAATGATCCGACGGTCGAGCAAGATCGTGTCGATGCGTGAATGGAGTCTGCGAGGCCCGATGCGCCGCTGCCTGCTGCCGCGTTGAGTCTGCCGCGTTGTCCTGAGCCGCCAGGCGCGACTGCTATCGGTGAATTTGCGGCCGACGCGAACTGTCGCCGGAGTTGCCGACTCCCTGTTTGGCGCTCAGCACCGCCAATCGCTGCCCGCCAGGCTCGCCTTCACCTTCGCCACGAAGCTCGCGAACAAGCAGCTCGTGTAGGGGTAGTCGAATCGCCAACCCGCAGTGAGCAGGCGCGCGACCGTGATCCAAGGGCTGCCTTCTTTGTGCAGGACATATCCCTCTGCTCGCCGCGAAAGGCGAAGCCCTTCGAGCTCGACGGATTGCCCCACGGAGAGCTCCGTCGCCATCGCATCGAGCCGATCGACCGCTGCATCGGTGAGCCCGTAGACCAGCGAAGCGTGCTCAGCGAGCAGCGTCAGACCCCTCGCGCGGTGGCTCGCGTCCGTCGGGAGAAACCCTGGGCGAGTCAACAACAGGTGCTCGCGCGAGCGAGACATCCGCCCCGAGTCGAGCTCGAAGATATCGAGGTCTCCGTGCTCCGAGGCGACCTTCAGCAGCCTCGGCTCCGCGATGTGCTCGATAACCTCCAGCTCGCGACTCCACCAGTCGCCGACCTCTTCGGTTTGCGGGTTGTTGTGGCGCTCGCTCACGAGCAACCGCGTGCCCTCGACGATCGCCTCGCCCTCGACCAACACGAAGCCGTAGAAGTCTCGCTCTCGCGAGGTTTCCGAGTAGCGCTTCTGATAGCTGAACGTGTCGCTCATCGGTGGTTCGAGCCTTTGGCTGTTACGGAACGCGAAGCGCGATCAACAGCCCGTCCTCTTCGTCGAGACCCACGATCGAGGCGCCGAGCTCTGCGATGGTGCGCGCTGGCGTGTACGGGTCGGGCAGCTCTGCACACGATTGTGCGCGAGCTCTTGCGCAGGCGAAGGCCCACGACGCCGTTGTTGCGTACGGAGGCGTGCCCACAGCGTCGATGATCGCGTCGAGCCCCTTCGGGCCATCGGCAGGAGCGAGATCGCAGCCGCGGTGATCGTCGTCGAGCACCCACCACGTTACGCGTATCGCTCCTGCGTATTTGCCCCATGACTGCATCGTCTCGAGCATTTGATGGCCGAGCCGCTCGACGCGCGTCATGTGCGCGCCGTGCGCTGCGACCCACGCGCGAGACTGTTGCGTCGGAGGCTCGTCGCCGCGCGCGACTGGATGAAGCACCGACGGCTCGTGCCATGGACAACCATCGAACGACGGATGGCCGCCACACGCTGGGCATCTTTGGTATCGCTGCCATCGAAACGCGTGTTTGCTCACGGGCGCTTGCGTGGCGTCTGGCGCCGGAGTCGGCGGAGCCCAGTGCACGAGCGTCGCGATTCCGCGGTAGGGCCCGTGCGCGTTCTGGCGGATCGCGGCGACGGTCGATTCCGCGAGCGCGTACGCAGCGTCGAACGAGAGCTGCGCGTCGAGCTGCGCGAACTCGAGGCGCTCGAACACCGTCGATCGTCCGAGCGCGATCGCGCCAGCGCTGCTCACGCGGGTCTTGTCGAGGTTGAGAAACACCAGCCGACGGCCGTGCTCGGCGAGCGCACACGCTGTCTGGTCACCAGCGTCGCTGTGTTCGAGCGAGACGATCTCGAGGTCGGGGCTGCGCGCGACGATGCCTGCGACCGATTCGTCCGAGAGGCTGCGCGGGCCCTCCCAACGGAAGCCGTCCGAGCGCAGCTCGCGCAGCGCGGTGAAGGGACCGAGCAACGCCGCGTGGACGTTGCAGACGTGCACCCGCAGTCGCTCGAGTCGCGACCAATCACCGCGTCCCCAAGCCGCGACGAGCGCGGGTGTGAGCTCGATGCCTGCCAGATCGAGCGTCGTGATCGAGCGACGGTCTCCGCTCAGCACACGGGAGAGATCGAAGCGCGTCGTCGGGGTCGCGCGAATGGGCCCTGCGATGCGCAGCGTCGTGAGCTGAGACAACAGCGGCTCGCTGAGCGAGCGCACGAGCGCATCGGTGGCGTCGAAGATCGAGAGCGATCGCAGCGCTGGCAGGCGTCGGGCGAGCAGCGCTACGAGCGCGTGTGTGCGTGGCTCGCCGTCGAGCACCGCGAGCGCTTCGAATCGATCGAGCAACGGAGTCACCGCGAGCGCCTCGAGATCCGCCGGACTCGCCGCACGAATCGCCAGCATCTCGACCCCGGCAGGGACGAACCCGCGCTCGATCGATCGGACGAGGGCCTCGGCTCCAGCGAGCGCGAACACGCGGCCGTCGAGGGCCGCCGCTGTGGACTGATCGAGCGGCTCGCTCACGAACACGCCGAGCTGTTGATCGCGTCGACGCGAGAGAAATCCAACGCTGTTCGGCAGCGCGTCGTAGGCGCTCGGCTTGGTGTGCAAGAGCGACCATGCGCCGAGGTCCGCGTAGTAGAGCTGGCAATAGCGCTCGTAGGCTGCGTCAGTCATGCACTGGCTCTTGTCTCGTTGGCTGTCGGGAGTGAGAACTGCAAACCGCGACGACCATCGCGCGCAGCGCAGTGGGCGTCCATCGTGACCAGCCGCTTCGAGCAACGACGCTCAGGGGCAGCGAAAGGGATTGATCGTCGCGACGACTGTGTTGGTCGCCGTTCGCGTCGAGCACCGACGCTTCTTCGGCGGCATCGAGCGAGGCACCCTCGCGGCTCGCGTCGGGCGCTGAGGCATCCGCGCTCGCATCGAGCGACGCATCGAGCGACGCATCGAGCGACGCATCGACACGCGCGTCCGTCGCGTCCGACCAAGCAGCGTCGACACCCGACTCGATGAAGACGTTGCCGTCGCCGGTCGCAGCATCGCTCGCGGCGCGCGCATCGTCGGAGGCAACCGCGTCCGCGGCGGCGTCGGATCATGGCGTCGGCGCAGGAGAGCGATCCGCGAGCAGCCCAGCGGTGAGCAGAGACAGCGTGGTGTGAAGGCGAGGCGATGCGCGCATGGGTCGCGACGAGCCTATCAACAGTTCGACGAAGACTTCGACCCGCGCGCACCGAGGACAGCCTCGTGTCAGCGCTCGTGCGTGTCGTCATCGAGCGCTCGCGCTCGCGTCGCTGCTTCGATCGCGACTCGGTGTGGCGCACGCACGCATGGCGAGAAGCGAGCGGATCGCGTCACAATTCCGCTGAAATGACTGCACTTGCGCGCGACGCCGACTCGCGCGCGCGTTTCGCGGCCAAAATCAGCGCAAATTTGGACCAACAGTCCTGTTGGTCTCGAACATCGAGCGATTTGCCTGAGATTCGCAGGTCACCGGTCCTGCTGTTTGGCTCGCGCGACGAGCGCTCTCGCAGCGCGTCTGGATGCCAGCACCGCCCGATCGACTCGCGCTGCTGACACCAGGGAGAGCGCTGCGCCGATGCCTTCGCCCGACGCGAGCGCGCCGGACGCGAGCGCCGCTGACGTGGCGAGCTTCGACGTGGCGACGCGGGACTCCGCTGGCCGCACCCCAACGACAACGATGTGCACGGTGAGCGGCGGAGGGCTCGAACGAGACGCCGACTCGGAGACCGCGTGCGCGACAGCGAACCGCATCGGTCGCTGCACCGTCGCGCGGAGCGGCACGAACATCACGCAGACGGTCAACGACTCATTCCCAGCGACGGTCGACATCGCTCGCGCAGCCTGCGAAGCGCAGATGGGCACGTTCGCGGCGAGCTGAGCGGTATCCGGATCGATGTCGACGGCCCCGCTGCGTCCTTCGCCGTCGTGAACGCACGGGAACCGTCGTTACAGGTCCGAGACAACGAGGGGCATCGCGCTGCTCATCCCGGGCGCGCTCCCGAGCTGGAAGTTGCTGTTGCTTCCCCAGCAAACGACTCCGCGGCCGTTGCGGGACGCGCAGGCGTGCTCGCTGCCCACCGCGATCGCTGTCGTGGCGGTCAGTCCAGGAACGTCGGCAGCCGTCGGTCGAGACGAGCCCACGATCGTGGCGAGTTGTGTGCGCGCGTTGTCGCCCCAGCACGCGACAGCACCGTTGCTGCGTCGAGCGCAGGCGAAGAGGTTTCCTGTTTCGAGCTCCAACGCGTCGATGCCGCCGACCGGCAGATTCGGCGACAGTCGCGCGGTGGTTGTTCCGTCGCCGAGCTGCCCGCGACTGTTGTCTCCCCAGCAGTACACCTGACCCGACGCGCGGCGCGCGCACGTGAAGCGATAGCCCGCGGAGACTTGTAGCCACTCGAACGCGCTCATCACTGGGGACGAAGGCGCCATCTGCGGAATCGTGGTCCCCTGCCCGAGCTCTCCCGAGCCCGCAGTGCCCCAGCAGAAGATCGACGCGGTTGCGTCCGTGGCCGGTGCACGACGGGCGCAGGTGTGCGACTCACCTGCGCTCACTTCGGCGATGACGCCAGAGAGCCCCATCACTGGGACGGGAACCGGGCGGCTCGCGACCATCGTTCCATCGCCGATCTGTCCGCGGGCGCCGCTGCCCCAGCAGACGACCTGGCCTCCAGCTCGCAGCGCGCATGCGTGTTGACCGCCCACCGCGATTTGAACAGCGTCCGTAAGGCCCATCACCGTGACGGGTGACCTCGAATCCACCGTCGTGCCGTTGCCGAGTTGGCCCGACATGTTCGCGCCCCAGCAAGCGACCTGCCCTGTCGAGCGCAACACACACACAAATTGGGACCCAGCTCGAAGGTCAACGGCGTTATTGAGCGTCGGGACCGCCGCGAGCAACGCGCGACTCGTGCCCGTCCCGTCACCCAACTGGCCTCGGCTGTTGTCTCCCCAGCAATAGACCTGACCGATGTTGTTTCGCGCGCACGAAAACGCGTCGCCCGCAGCGACCGACGCACCGATGGCGACGCCGACGGCCGCGACAGGAGCTGTCGACGACGACATCGCGCCCTGCCCTAGATTGCCGAGACTTCCGTTGCCCCAGCACACAAGCTGACCGTTGGACCGTCGCGCGCACGAGTGATTGTTCCCTGTCGAGATCCCAACGACGTCGCGCAGCGCGGGCACTTCGCGCGGCAGCCACGACGGAACGAGGTTGTGACCGACCTGACCGCTACCGTTGAACCCCCAGCAGATGACGCGCCCGCCGCTGCGACGCGCGCACGCGTGCGCACTTCCGGCTCTGATCACCCCCACATCCGACGCCCCAGTGACCGCGATGGGCGTCGTTCGAAGCGGGGTGATCGCGGGGTCGACTCCGAGCTGTCCAATAGTGTTGGACCCCCAGCACAACGCTGCGCCCGACGATGAACGCGCGCACGCGAACCCGTCGCCTGCGTCGATTTGGGTCGCGCCCAAGAGTCCGCTGACACGAGATGGGCGCACCTGATTGGTGCGCGTGTTGTCACCGAGCTGCCCCGCGTTGTTCACGCCCCAACAAAACGCGTCTCCGGCGCCGCGACGGGCGCACGTGAACCCGTTGCCGGCGGTGATCTCGACGACGTCGGTGAGCGCGACGGCAACCGGCGTCGTGCGCCGCGCGGTGGTCCCGTCGCCTAGCGCGCCTGAGCTGTTGTCACCCCAACACAACACGGTTCGATCGGATCGCCGAGCGCACGTGTGCGCGACGCCCACTGCGACTTCCTCGACGTTCGTGAGTCCCAACACCGGCGTCGGAACGAGCCTGCGTGTCGTGGTCCCGTCGCCGAGCTGGCCAGAGCTGTTCGTTCCCCAGCAGAGGACAGTTCCGTCTTGCCGGACGGCGCACGCGTGCGATCCGCCGCCCGTCGAGACGAGAACGGCGTTCGTGACGCCCGCGACCAGCGTCGGAACCGAGCGATTGTTCTGCGTTCCGTCGCCGATCTGACCTTCGTTGTTCGCGCCCGTGCAGTACACGCGACCGCCGTTGCTCACGGAGCAAGTCAGGTACAGACCAATGCTCACGTCGGTCACGCGGCTCTCGGTGCAGATGCCGTCGACGCACGCGGACCCTTCGAGGCATCGAACGCCGCACCCTCCGCAGTTGTTCGTGTCCGTCGCCAGGATCGACTCGCAGCCGTTGACGTTGTTCGCGTCGCAGTTGCCGCGTCCTCGAACGCACGACGTGATGATGCACTGACTCCCTGCGCCGCACGCGCCGCCGTAGCCCGTCACGACTTGTTGTCCCGCGCCGTTGAACGTCGCGTGCACGCACGTCGGCTCGTCGGTCATCCCGTCGCAGTCGTCGTCGATCGCGTTGCACATCTCGAGGACCGCGGTGTTGCGTTGGCACACGATCCCCGAGCTCGTGCACACGTTCGTGCCCAAGGCGCAGCGGCCTGTTCCTGCGCCTCCCGTGCATCCGGTGCCGACGCGCGCGTCCGTGGTGCCGTCGGTGGTCGCGGGATCGCAGTCGTTGTCGACGCTGTCGCACAGCTCGGGCAGGTTCGGCGCTTGTGTCGTAGCGCTGTCGTTGCAGTCGATGCGCCCCGCAACCGGCGCGATGTTCGTGAAATTCGCCGGACAATTTCCACGCGTCGGTCGCGCAGGATCCGGGCACACGGACTGCGTGACCGCCATCGCGCTGGGATACCCATCGCCGTCACCGTCGGGATAGCACTGGATCCGCAAGCCCTCGTCGACCGAGCCGTTGCAGTCGTCGTCGCGGTTGTTGCACGTCTCGACCATGGACGTAGGCGTCGCCGAACACGCGCCCCACACCGAACCCATCGTGGTCATCGTGCACACTTCGACGCCCTGACCCGAACAACACGATCGGGTCGCGCCGACGCCCCCACAGGAGCAGTCTTCTTCCGCCGTTCCGCTGCAGTTTTCGTCGACGTTCGCGACGCTGTCGCACACCTCGCGCGTCCCCGGGTTGATCGACGACCGCGCGTCGTTGCAGTCCGTGTTGTTGAGCGCGAAGCCAGGCGGCGCGCTGCAACCGGTGACGACGTCGGACGGGCCCACCGCGTTGCGATCGCCGAAGCCGTCTCCGTCGATGTCGCGATAGAACGTCTGCGTCACGCCATTGTCCCGCACGCCGTCGCAGTCGTCGTCGAGCGTGTTGCACACTTCGAGAGCTCCAGGAAATCTCGCGCCGCCGCTCGCAGCTGGGTCATCGGCGCAGTCGGTTCCCGTGACCATCGTCGCGCCGACGCGAACGCGCTCGACGCCCCCGCTCGCGCCGCCGTCCGCGCCGCCGTCCGCGCCGCCGTCCGCGCCGCTCGCCGCGCTGCACACGGGCGCAGGCGCGTCCGCTGCGAATCGATTGAAGCAGTTTTGGTTGAAGTACCCGTCTTCGTCGCGATCACCGTCGCCGCCGATCCCGTTGATCGTGACCTCTGCGACCGTGCAGGGATTGCAGTCCTCGTCGGTCCCCATCGAGTCGCAGACCTCGCGAGCGCTTGGATTGCGTCTAGGATTGTTGTCGTCGCAGTCGTCTCCGCCGCACTCCGCTGCGGGATGCCCATCGTTGTCCATGTCGCGACAGACGCCCTGATCTGCGACACGAATGTCGATCTGCGTCACGTCGGCCGCGTCGACTGCCATCGACGTGTCCGGCACATCCGCGGGCGGCGCTGGCGCCGTGCAAGCCGCGAGCGCGAGCAAGAGAGAAGAGACGCTGACCCAAGAAATCGAAGCGCCCAATCGCATCGCTATGAGTTGCCACAGCACGGGCCCCTCGTACAGTTGCCGACCGCGCTACGCGTCGGGATCGAGTGGGATTTCACAGCATGACGCGTCGGACGGAGCGGTCCGATCATTTTCCGAGTTTCCAGCGGGGGCCTTCGCGGGTGTCTTCGATCGCTCGCCGTAGTGCTCGAAGGACGCGACGTCGTAGAAGACCTCTCCGTCGCGAACGTACGCGTGGCCCTCTTCGATGAGCCGAACGATGTGCGCCACCTGAGCGTCGACGAAATCAGTGGCACGCGTGTACGCGGCGTAGTCGCGGATCTGCAGCGAGCGACAGTCGCGACGACAAATCGCGACGTTCTGCTCGGCGACGAAAGATCGCGCCGCGATCGGTGGCCTTGCCCATGGATCCTGTCGTCGATGTCCGTGTCGTTGACGACGGCCAGGACGCTGTATCCCGAGTGCTCGAGCCAGCGTCGAAAGAGATCCCAGAAGCAGCACGTGCGCGCATGACCGATGTGCATCGGCGCGTACACCCTGAGCAGGGAACCGGATTTGGGCGCGACAGCCCTGGTATTCGTGAGGGAACAACGCGTACGCTCGCTCGCCTGACGGCCAGAGGTCGAGCCCTCATC
>LNEO01000399.1 GCA_001465015.1 Deltaproteobacteria bacterium Ga0077539
GCTGCGGGCGCGAGCCCGCTGCGCTACGCACCGCAGGTGCGCTGTTGCCGGGCCCCTTGGCTCCCGGGAATGTGTCGATCGCGTTCTGCCTGGATTTTTTCTCGCGTCGTGTGGGTAGCGTTGAGAGGCAAGAGGGGGCCTGAACGGTTACCATCGCTCGCTGCCGCGCCCCGGCTGTCGTCGTATGAAAGTAGATGCACCCATCAGGGTTACTCGTGCTTGTGATCGACGCTGCTCGTCACTCCGCGACGATGGCGCGGATGTTCGCCCACGACACGCCTCCTCGATCGTCGCGCAACACGAACCATAGCCGCTGCTCGCCGTGGAGTTCGGGCGCCGTCCATTCGTTGAACACGAACGGCGTCGGGTCGCTCGACGATCGCCCGACGCGCTCGTCACGGAGCGCTCCCGCGGTCTGGTAGAACGAGACGCGCATGGACTCGCGACGAGCGGTGACCGCTCGTGAGGCTCGGTCGAAGTACGCGAAGCGCTCGGCGCCCGCGCAGCGAGCGAGCGTGGCGCAGTCCGCGGCGCACGATCGTACGTCGTCGCCCGGCCCGCACACACCGTCGCCGCACTGATCGTCGAGCGGACACGGCGGCCAGCGCACCTCGAGGCGCACGCGCTCGCCGGGACGGACGCGGAGCGCGCCTCCTTCAATCGACCGCGGCGCGCCGTTGACGCTGGCCTCGACCGCGGTGATGGCGGTGTTTTCGTTGCCTCGGTCGGCGCGGTTGAACGCGACCACCTCGGTGGGTGGCGCGCCGCCGAGCGGGCACCGAACGCGCACCTCTGCGAAGCTGTCGCCCGCTCCTTCGAGCGAGACGCGAAAGGGAACGAAGTATCCCCCTGTGGGATCCGGGTCGACCGGCCGTCCCGCTGGCTCTCCCGGCTCGGGCTCAGGGGGGTTCGGGCCGAAGACCTCGCACGCGTCCGACGGAACGGTCGTGTCCACCTCTTCGCCTTCGCCGACGAATTCGAGGGACGCGGCGTCTCGATCGCCTGTGCATCGCTGAGAGACCGAGGCGGACTCCGAGAGCGCGCGACGCGCGGCGCAGCGCCAGACGCGCGGAGTCGCGGTCGGTCCCGCGGCGCCCGCGGCGAGCAGCACCCTCAGCGAGACGCGATCACCAGGAGCGACCTCCGCAGGCTCTGCGCGGACAGCGAGCACCCGCGGCGCGCTCACCGTCGCGAGGCCGGAGTCGAGCTTTGGAACACACGAAATCAACACCAACGCCAGCGCGGCCTTCGCCTGCAGCGCGACGGCGCTCCACGCGCTTTGCGCGAAGGTCTTGCCTCGAGAGCTCAAAACGTCCATCGCGCACCTACGCTCGGAAGGATCGGCAAGCCTGCGATCACCTCGCGGCGCCCGAACGACTCGTCGTACACGAACTCTTCAGCGTTTCGCTGCGCGGTCACGTTTTGCACATCGACGCTGAGCTCGAGCTCGGACACACCGATGCGAAACCGCTTCGACGCGCGCAGGTCGAGCTGAAAAAACACTGGGAGTCGATCGCTGTTCTGCGCGCCGAAGAGCGGCTCGTAGCGGTCTCGGCGGGCGTCGAAGTACGAGCCGACGACAGGCGTTCGAACGAACCCTGAAGAGAGCCGCGCTCGCGCGCCGAGCTCGAACCCGAGCGGCAGGGTGTAGGACGCGACGAGCCCGAGCACGTGTGTCTGGTCGAAGTCGAACGACCTCCAAGCCGACTCGGGGCTGTTCTTTCGCTCGCTGCGAGAGAGCGAGTACGTGATCCACCCGAAGAAATTGCGAACGAGCGCCTGGCGCAAGAGCACTTGAACGCCGTACGCGCGCCCCTCACCTCGGGCCACGAGCGCCTCTGCGCGCAGCGGCGCGGCGAGCTCGCTGCGCATCGCGAGCTGCGAGGACTCTGTGAAAAAGCCGGTTGCTTCTGCGGTGAGCGTGTCGTTGATGGCCCACGCCGCGCCGACGGCCCACTGCGTTCCGCGCGGGGACTGCAGCGTCGGAGCGCCGAAGACCGCCGAGAGGTCCTCGGGCGCGGGGAGCTGTCCGACCGCGCCGAACGCTGCGCGGATCGTGACCCGCGGGTGCGGTCGAAAGCGCGCCGCGAGCCGCGGTTCGACGCGAAAGTCCTGGGTGAACAGGCCGATGGAGGGCGAGATTCCCTCGGGCGGCAGCCGTCTGCTCGCGGACCGGACGTATGGGTCTACGCGCAGCCCTGGGGTGAGCTCGACCGCGCCCGAGGCGAGCGAGATCGTCGCTTCGGCGTACGGCGCGACGCCCGCTTGCCACACCGACCAGCGGTCGGCGTTGCTCTGATCGGGCGGGGGCTGACCGAAGACGCGCACGTCGCCTTCGCGCGCGGGAAGGGCGACAGAGCCCTCTCTCGCGAGGTCGCTGCGCGAGAGCTCGGCGTCGATTCCCGCTTCGACCGAGAGCCACGGCCGAACGCGAGCGCGCAAGCTGGCCCGCACTCCCGCGCGGAGCGTCACGTTGTCGACCCCTGTCGCGGCGCCGCTGGTCTGCGCCCTCGACCCAGCGGCGTCCACGCCCGCATACGGAACGATCGACACCTCGAGCCCGTCGCCGCGTCGCGTGTATCGGCCGTAGACACGGAGCACGTCGAGCGTGCGCCGTTCGCTCTGATCGCGGCTGGGGTCCGCGACGCGCACCGAGCGCTCGGTGAAATCCGTGCTCAAGAGCACGGTCAAATCGATCCGCTCGCGCGGAGACAACGTCCAACCGACGCGCAGCTGCGCGTCGCCATAGCGGGGAATCGGGACGAAGCCACCAGCGTCGATCCCTGCGGCGGCGAGCAGTTGCCAGAGATGCGAACGTCGCACCGCGGCGAAGACCCGCGCGCGCTCGCCGATCGACGCGCGCATCGACGCGGACGCGTCGAACGCGTCCACCGAGAGCGCGCCGTGCACGCCTCGGTCTTCGAGCGAGCGCGTCTCGACGCGCACCAGTCCCCCCAACGCGCGTCCGTACGCCGCGCCGTACGCGCCGGGCACGAGCTCGACGTTGGACACGAGCTCTCCCGACAGCACCGAGCGAAACCCACCATCGTGATAGAGCCTCGGCACAGGAACGCCGTCGACCAACACCCTCGTGTCCTCTGGCGCCGCGCCCCACACGACGAGCGCGCCCGATCCCGCCGTCGCCCTCGCGACGCCGGGAAGACTCTCGACGACGCGAAGCACGTCCCCTTGCGTTCCGGGCACGCGGCGAGCCTGCTCGGCAGAGACGTCCGTCGTGACCGCTTGTCTGCGCACCGGAGGCGCCGTCACGACGAGCTCGACGTCGTCTTCGTCCTCCGATCGCTGCGCGGCGCGCGCCGGCGTCACGCTCACGTCGTAGGTGGCCTCGACGCGCTGGCCCGCCTCGAAGCGCTCGGTGACGCGCTGGAGCACCACGCGCGGGCCCGAGAGCGAGACCACGCGCGCGCCGGGCGCGACACGCTCGAATCGAAAGCGGCCATGACCGTCGGTCACCGTGGATTCTCCCTGTTCGATCGAGACCGTGACCCCCGCCATCGGCGCGCGCGCGTTGCGGCTCCGAACCACGCCGACGAACTCCGCAGACGTCGGTGCCTCGACGCGAATCGTAAACTGATAGCGGTACGCCAGGCGCACCGCCGCGGGACGGCCGTCGATCTCCGCCGGCGTGAAGACAAACTGCCGCGCGGCGTCGAGCGCGGCTCGATCGAACTCTGCGCCCCCGCTCTCGGTGACGCGCGCCTCGTCCACGCGTCCCAGCTCGTTGACGCGGAGTTGAAGCACGACCGTGGCGGCGCGACCGCGCTCGCTCTCGGGATGCGTCGCTTCGACGAAGCGCAAGAGCGTTGGCGGCCGAGTGAGCGTCGGCCCTCGCGATGGCTGCGCGAAGCTCGTCGCCGCAACCAGCGACCCCAGAACAAACGCGCCAGCGAAGAGACAAGCGCGGTTCATAGCGTAAACCGGACTCCGATCGTGAGCGTCGAGCGCACGGGCCTTCCGCAGCGCGTGGCTGCCTCGAAGCGAGCCGCACGGGCCACCTCGAGCGCGGCTTCGTCGCAGCCGTGCCCCAACGCTTGAATCACGCGCGCCGACGCGACGCGGCCCCGCTCATCCACCGTGACCTCGACTCGAACGCGCCCTTCGATCGCCGCCTCCCGCGCCGCTTCGGGGTACTCGGGCTGCGCGATCTCGACCGGTCGCGCGCGGGTGAGCTCTTCTTCGCACGCCTGGTCTTGCGCGGGTTGCGCTTGCCGCGCCGCGGCGCGCGTCGGCGTGGGCGACGCACCTTCGCCAGCTCCAGCGCCGGCGCCAGCGACGGCGAGCCCCCCGCCCGAGGGACCGTTGGACATGCTCAGGCCGAAGTCTTGCGCGCCCCCGCCCGAGGGCGTCGAAGCTGGCGCCGCGGGCGGTGGAGGCGCGCTTCGCGGCGCGGATCTGGCGGCCCGCTGCGTCGCGCGCGGAGCGTTCGGCGCTCGAGGGGACGCAGGGGTCGGCGCATCCGCGATCGGCGCAGGAGCCGCGTGCGCCGGCGGTGGCGTGGGCGGCGAAGGCGCTCGGCTCGCCCGAATCGTGATGGCGACCACCTCTCGACGGGGCGGTCGTCGCACGGCGCTCACCGCGAGCGCGAGCCCGCCGTGCACCACGACGCTCGCGATAAAGAGCCACGATCGTGCGTCGAGGACGGCCACTTCAACGCTGCTCCGCTCGCTCGACGTTGATCGCGAATTTCGTGATTCCGACGCCTCGCGCGAGGTCGACGACCCTCATCACAGTGCCGTGATTGACGTCGCGATCGGCGCTGACGATCAACGACAGCTCTCGGTTTTCTCCGAGCGCCCTTCGCAACAGCGACTCGAGCTCGCCCTCGCTCACGCGACGCGTGCCAAAGTGCAGGCCGCGGTCGCGGGTGATCGAGACGCTCACGGGTGACGACGCGCCCTCGTCGCTGTTGGCCGCGCGCGGGAGCTCAACGCGGATCGACTGCGAGACGATGTACTGCGCCGAGACCATCATGATCACGAGCAGCACGAGCACGACGTCCACCATGGGGGTGACGTTGATTCCCACGATCGCGCCGCGCCCGCGGGTCGGCTGACTGGCTCCTCCTGCCATGATGCCCTCCTACGCCTCGGTCACGAGCGAGAGCTCGGGCCCATCGATTTCGTGTTCATTTATCGAAACGGAGTTGCTTTCGCTAGACTCACCGCGCCAGCCGTGACCGTTGCGAGATGAAGCTCGGCGCTCGTCGCTGTGCAGGCGCGCCGTCACGAGCCTGGCGAGCGCCAGGACGTTGCCCTCGATTTCGCCCGCGCGCTTCTGGGCGACGTTGAACGCGACGACCGCAGGGATGGCGACGAAGATGCCCACGGCCGTCGCGATGAGCGCCTCGGCGATGCCGCTCATCACGTTGGTCATGTTGCCGGCGCGCGCGCTGCTCGAGCCGAGGTGCTGAAACGCCTCGATCACGCCGATCACGGTGCCGAATAGACCGATGAACGGGGCGTTGTTTCCCAGCGTTCCGAGCAGGTTCGCGCCGCGGTCGAGCTCGGTTCGCACGCGTCCGAGCTCGCTGTCGACCGCGTCCGAGAAGGCCTGCGGACCGCCGTCGCGCCACGGCAGCGCGCCGCGCAGCACCTCGGCTTCGACCGAGGCGTCGTTGGCGAGGTTGCGCTCGAGCGCCCCGAGGTCGCCCGACCGCGCGCGCTCGTGCACCAACGCGCGAAGCGCCGCGCCTCCGCGGCGCCGGCGAAAGAACAGCGCCCGCTCGAAGATCGCGCCGAGCGACAGCACCGAGAGAGCGATCAAGAGCCAAAGCACCCACGCGCTTCCGAGCAGCGCGACCCTGAGCAATCGTTCGACGATCATGGATACACCTCTGTGTGCGTGCGCCGCCCGATCAGGGCAGCGAAAACTCCAAGACCAGCTGCGCTCCTCGCTCGCCGGCGCCGACGTTGAACGCCGTGAGCTGCGCGTCGGCCCTCGCGGTCTCGACCTGCGAAAATGTCCCCTCGCGCGCTCCGAGCGCGCGTCGATGCACGCTGGCCCTCGCATGCGCTTGTGACTGCCCGCACGCGTCGAACAGGCTCACGTACACGCGGTAGCGACCGAGCAGCGGCGTCTCGCGGATCACGAAGTTCTCGCGACGAAGGCCGTCGTGACGACACGCGGCGCCAGCGTCGACGTCGATCGCGCCTGCCGGTCCCGCAGACGGCCTCTTGGCGCCGAGTCGGCGTCCGTCGGGCAGCTCGAGCTCGAGGTCGAGGTCGACGTCGGTGTCCCAGCCGAGCGACACGACCGCGATCGGCGGCGCGAGCGTAGGATCACACACATTCAAGTTGTCTGGGATCGGACCGAGCAGGCAGAGGGGAAAGAGCCGCGCTGGCCCGGCGACCCCGTCGGCGCCCACGGCGCGAAGCTCGGCGACCGCGGGGCCCGTCGGCGCGGCGTCGGCGAACGAGAGCGCGGCCTCGAACGTGAGCTCGTCGTTGGCCGCGGGATCCGGCGTGGAGAGCGGCAGCACCCAATATCCGCTGCCGCGGTTTTGCAGGCGCAGGGCGACGGCGAACGCGTCTCTGCTCGCGCGACCGGTCACGAGCTTCGCCGTTTGCCTGTGGGCGACGACGGCGTTGGGGTTTTCGAAGGCGGTGATCACGCTCGCGCGCTGCTCGTCGATTGGCAGGCTTGGGACGAGCATCGCGCGCTCGAGGCGCACGGGCTCTTCGAGGCCGAGCGGGCTCGGGACGCCGCACGAGGCGAGGTTGAGCAGCAACAGCGCTGCGCTCGATCGTCGCATCAGAAGTCCCCCTGCACGCGCAGCGTGGCTTGATTGTTGGCGAGGTCCGTCGGCACGCCTCGGGCGTCGCGAGCGAGCGCGTCGAGCACGAAGTCGTACTGAAACACGAGCCTCAGGTGGCTCGGCCACGAGAGGCCTACGAGCGGCGAGAGCGTATGAATCGCTTGATTTTTCGGCTCGATCGCGCCGCGCCGCTCTTCGAAGAGGTCGCTGTTGGGGTTGTAGACGTCCCACCGAAAGCCGACGATCCCGTACTGCGTGACATCTTGCGTGAAGCCAGCGACCGCGTGGAGCTGCCTCAGCTCGTAGCCGGTCGCGATGGGATCGGGAGCGAGGAGGCCTCGGTCGAGGTTGGTGGCCATGGTGGCCTCTGCGAACACGCGCGTCGTGCCTGCGCGGGTGCGCACGCGGAGGGCGAGGTCCGCGTTGAGCGCCCAGCGCGCGAAGGTGAACGATGGCGTCGGCGCGCGGCCCGCGATGGCGACGAGCTCCCCTGCGTCGATCATCGCGTTTTGGTTGTTGTCGCGCCACTCGATGCCGGGCTTGGTTCCCTCGTCGCCGGCGTGAAAGCCCGAGCCCGACAGAAACGAGACGCCAGCGGCGACGCTCCACGACCGAGCGCGAGCGCTTGTGTCCACGCCGATTCGACCCGACACGTCGAGGTGGCGACTGGGATCGACGCCGCGCAAGCCGGTCTGCGCCCCTCGATCGTCGAGAGGAACGCCGTTGAACACTCCGAGCGCGTATCGAAACACGCCGATGCCTCCCCACGCTCTCAAGCCCACGTCCGCCTCGCCGCCGAAGAACGCGAGAGATCCCGTCGTCCGCTCCATGAACCATCGTCGTCGCACGCCCTCGCCGAGCTCTGCGCCGAACGCTGGCTCGGTCACCCCCGCGGTGATCGCGAGCCATGGAACCGCGTTGTTTGCAGCATTTCTCCAGAGAAACGACGCTTCAGCGCGGCGCACTCCTGCGACGGGACCGCGCACCGTGTTGGCGTCGAGCTCGAGCGCCATCGCAAACCACTGCCACGAGCCATCGACGCGCAACCGAGAGCGGCGCAGGACGAAGCGATCCCGGTTGAGGGCCATCCCCTGCAGCAGCTGGTCTTGCGAGAGCTGGCTCGTCTCGTACTGCGCCTGGACGAAGCCCGAGAGCACGAGCCCGACGGGCTCGAGGACCGAGTACGCGTCGGGTCGCGCGGCGGTGGTGTGCACGAGCGAAGACGCGCCGATGGGGGTGTAGTCGCCAGCCGCTGGTCGTGCGGGCGGCGCGGCCGTCGGAGCTTGCGGAGGCCGCGCGACCGGAGGCTGCGTTCGCTGCTCTGCCTGAACGAGCCTCGCCTCGAGCCGATCGATTCGCTGCTGCAACGCCCGCAGCAGGTCCTCGCTCGCGGTGCTCGAGGAGACCGCAGAAGCGGGCTGAGCGAGCGCGGACGTCGCTGATGGTTGCGCTGCGTCCGACGGCGCGCCGCTCGGCCGCGCGGGGAGCTCGATGTCGTCTTCGACCGTTGTCGTGGGGCGCTGCTGCGCGAGCGCCGATGGCGCGTGCACTACGATGGACGCGACGAGCGCGGCAACGGCGCCGCGGCGCGCCGAACCGAGCGGTCGAAGCGGAGAGCGAAGCGATTCGATCGACACAGCACACCTCGCGTTCAACGATCGAAGTAGACGCCGCGCAGCCAGCGGTGCCCCTCGAAGCTCGTGCGCGCATGGAGCATTCGATGGTTGTCGTAGAAGACGAAGTCTCCTGCGCCGAGCAGAAACCGGACATGGTGGCGCTCGTCGCGCACGAGTTCGGCGAAGCGCCGGTGGGCGCGATACCAGCGCTCCATCTGCGCGAACGGCAGCCGATACGGGGCGAGGGTGAAGTATGAATACCGCACACGAAATCCCGCTGGGCCGTCTTCGCCGAGGATCGGGGCGTGCAGGACCTTCTCGAAGTTGCGTTGCTTGCGGTGAAACGTGACAGGCACGGTCCGCAGAAGCTCGTAGGCGTCTGCGTCTTCAGCGCGAAGGATCGCCGAGAGCGCGCGGGCGTCGACGAGAAACGACTCTCCGCCGCGCGGCGCGGGCGCCACGCAGTGCAGCGCTTGAAAGGTGGGCGGATGCTCGAGAAACGGCTGGTCCGTGTGCAAGTGCACCGCGGAGTCGGTGTAGCCGAGCTGGTCTGTGTTTTGGTTGGTCGTGTTGTCGACGCGCAGATCTTCGATGCGACCGAAGTGCGTACCGATGACCTTCAGCCCTGCGGCGGCGAGCGAATCGACGATCAGCTCAGTGTCTTCGGGCCGGGCACGATCGCCGTTCGGCATGAAGCGAACGACCCGCGCGACGCCGAAGCGCTCGACTCGCACGAGGATCTCGCGAAAGAGCGTCGGCTGATCGAAGTCTCGGGCGTCCAGCGTGATCGGCTCGAGCGAGGTCTCGGGCAACGCTGGTGATTCACGCTCCGCGGCGTACGCGTGCGCCCGAAGCCACTCGAACGGGAAGCGACTCACGCGCGCGGAGAGCTCGTTCCATCGGACAAAGAGCGAGTCTCCCTCGATCCATGCGTCCTTTGGCGCGATGCGCTCGTCGATCTCCGACGCGTCGATCACGCGCTCGCGCGTCAGCGGGTGCAGATCCTGTGAGCAATTGTGTCGCAGCCAGAGATAGTGAAAGTCCGCGTGTGACGGACGCCCGCCGCCGAACACGACGCGCAGCCATCGATCGCGAAGGAGAACCGAAGGAGTGTTCATTTTACCGAAACCGTTCACGGAAGTGGAGGCAGTCCTCCGTCGGGCAACAACCGCCCGCACCGGCTGTTTTCGAAGCGCGCGCAGGTGGCGCCCGTGCAGCGATCGAGAAACGCCGCGGACGTGGTCGGGCAGAGCACGCAGCCGCCGTCGCCTAGACCCGCGTCGGGGTCGCATCGCGGCGCGCCGTCGGGTCGACCGCCTTCTGCGATGGCGCCATCCGCGTCCGACAGCGCGTCGTCGGCGCGAGCGTCCGAGGCGATCGCGTCCGCAGCGTCGAGCACGGCCACGTCCGTCGCAGCTTCGGGCTGCGCGTCGGCGCCTGTGTCGATCGGCGCGAGGATTACGTCGGCGGTCGCGTCTGGATTGGACGGTCGCGCCGGGCAGCCGGCCAGCGTGAGCGCAAACAGCGCAGAGGAGAGCCAGCGTCGCATCACAGCACCTCGCAGTAGCCGCGGCGGCACACCGGGGCGGTCGATGGGCAGGTCGCCGAGGTCGCGCACGAGACGCACGCGCTCGGCGCTCGACCAGTGGCGGTGAAATCGAAGAAGCACCCGCAGGGCTCTTCGGGCTGCAGCGAGTAGAGCGGCCCGAGGTCTCCGTCGCGCCACACGTGCATGGCGCAGCGAGGGATGTTGCCGGTCGCGATCTCTGCTTCGATCACGTTGAGCGTAGACGGAGCGGCGACGGCGCCCGTGAGGAAGCCAATGAAGTCGCGGGTCCGTGGGTTGGCGATCTGTCCGCGCGCATCGACCCTGGCGAACCAGTGGTTGACCGACCAGAGCCAATATGTCCCTTCGCGAACGCCGCGCTTGTCGAGGGCCGTCGCGCTCGAGTCCGGCCAGTACCCGCAGCGTTGCCCGAAGTGCTGATACGCCAGCGTTCGGACGCGGGCGCGATTGGCGTCAGCGACCTCGCCGGACACGTACCCGATCGCCGCGTTGGCGTTGGCGGCGGACGCGACGAGCGTCACCGTGTTTCCGTTGGTGCGCGCGTCGATCCCTCGCTGACGATCCACAGGCACTCCCGAGGCGAGCGAGATGAACAGCGCCGCCGCCGAGTTTGCGTCTCGTCGAATGAGCGCCGACTCGTCGGTCCAGGGTGCGACCTGACTCTGCGCGCCGAAGCCGTACACGAAGTAGAGGGCCTCGGCGCTGATCGACTGTTGCGAGGACGCGAGCGGCACGATGAGGTTCCACGACGAGACCGAGGTCGTGAAGTCGCCGATGTCCGACGGCAGCGTCGATACGCCCGGGCAGTTCGTGGCGCTGTTGCCCATGTTGGCCCAGTCCACGGCCTGGCCGGTCACCGGCAGGTTGCATTGCCGCTCGCTGCCGTCGGGCAGCCAGTAGGTCGCCGTCCCATTGATGCGCGTATTGGCGATGATCGCGTTGATCCCATTGCACGCGCCGGGGGCCTGGTGGACCACGGTCATCCCGGGCGTCGCCGCGGCGAGTCGCGCGGCGACACGCGCGATGAAGGGACGCTGCGCGCTGCCGCCGAGGCCGTAGACGGGGTTGGGCAGCGAGGCGCAGTCGACGCCCTGCGCCGCAGCGGGGGCTGCCGCCAGCGACGCCGCCGCGACGACGCACCACAGTGCCAGGTTGGTGGAGGATTTCACTATACCGAACATGATTTCGGTTAAATGAATGATCTCGGCGCGCGCGTCAAGCCCCCTCCTCGAGTCGACAACGGGCCGCTCCCCCCGGCTGCGGTCGTCCCCTTCTGCGTTTCGCGTTCCCCGCGTACGTGCTCGCCGATGCGCCGAGCGCGAGTCATCTCTTCGTCGCTGAGCGGGCCGTCGTCGAGCGCGGCGAGCGCCTCGCGCAATTTCACGGCGTCGGCGGGCCCGTGGTGCACGCGTCGAGATCAGGGTGACTCAGCGCCCAGCGATCGCACTCCCGCGCGCGCAACGGCTCTTCGCCAGCGGGCATCTTCTTCGGGTCGAGCAGCGGACCGCAGCTCGTGGTGGTGTGCGCGACCTTTGCTGGTCGGCGTCCCACGGGCATCGAGGCAATGACGTCTCGCTCGGGGCGCTCGACGCGCTCCATCAGTCGCTTGGACGAGAGGCAGGCCGCGAGATCGAAGGCGAGATCGAACGAGCGCGCTATTTGCGTGTGTTCGCGCTGCGAAATGACGACGGTGCCAGCCCTGTGTGACGCCGAAAAAAGCGCGAGAACGCCGCGAGCGAGTCGAACCCGACTCGGTTCGCGACCTCTTCGATCGTGTGCTCGCCGCTCGCGAGCAGCCTCCGAGCCAGCTCGATGCGCACGAGCGTCTGTTGTTGCGTGAGCGATGTTCCGTGGGCCTTGAGCCGGTGTTGAAGGGTTCGGGTCGAGAGTTCCAACGCCGCGGCGACGTCGCCTGCGCTCCATCGACGGTCGAACCCTTCGCGCAGCACCCGCCGAAGACGCTCGAGAAACGACGACTGGTGTCGCTGCCGCGCGTGTTCTTGCTCGATGCGCTCGTGCAAGAGCTTGCTCACCACCGGGTGCGCTCCCGGCAGCTTCTCGTCGACGAACGCCGTCGGAATCTCCGCGTACCAGCGACGCTGATGAAATCGAGACGAGACCTCGAGCCGCTCGAGCGTGGACGCGCAGCGGGCGTGCTTCGGCGGCGCGCACGCAAACCCGAGAGTCAATGACGAGCGCAGCGTGGGGACCCGATGGACCATGATCGAGCTCATCGCGACGAGCGAAATCTGCGTCTCCACCGCCGCCCCGAGCGGATCGTCGATGTCGTGCGTGTAATACAGCCGCGTCGAGGAGGCGTCGGACTCGACGTCGAGTCGCGCGTGCGGCTCCCATAGTTTCAAGTGCGCCAGCGCGGTCTCGAGCATCTCTCGCATGCTCGGGGCGTGAACGAGCGCCGCGGTGAACACTCCTTGCTCTGCGATCTCGATCGTCCCCGCGAGGTCGAACCCGAGACACGGGTCGTCGAGCAACCGCGCCGCCGCCGCGCTGATCGAGACGCGCGCGCTCCACGGCGGCCGCACTTCGCCGCGTCGGTGCGCGGCGTCGAGCCCGGCGTCGTCGAACAGCTTCGCCGCAGGGAGTCCCAGCCGAACGAGCTCTCGATAGAGCCAGCGCCCGGAGTCGTCTTGGATGCTGTCCGTCACCGTGGAGAATGTATCGCGCCGCGGCGCTCGCTCAGTCAGCCCATAGTTGACGACGCAGAAACCCGTCGACCGCGTCGAAGAAGCGCTCGGGCTCTTCGGCCCACGGGTTGTGCCCGGATTGGTCGAACAGCACGAGCTCCTTCTGCGTCGCGGGGACGCCGATCGCCTCGTACGTCGGCCGCGCTGTGGCGTGGTGCGTGATGAAGTCTCGCGTCCCCCAGAGGACGAGCGACGGAATGCGCACCTGCGCGAGCTGCGGAGTCAGGTCGACGCCGTAGTAGTCCTCGAGGGGCAGCGGTGAGTGCGCGTTGACCGCGAGCAGGTCGAACTGCGATCGAAACACGCTCTCGGCGATGTCGCCGGTGTTGAGCGTCCGCTCGGGCACGACGTCGTAGCCCCCCGCGGCGCGGATGAACAAGCTGTGCCAGAGGTGCACGTAGCGCCCTTGATGGAGCTGGATTTGATTGTTTGCGTTAGTATTCAAGTCGCATCGCCAGACGTCGCGGTAGAACGCCGCTGCGCCTTCGATGTTTCGCGCGAGCACCTCGTCGACGCCGAGCTGCCAGCCGCGGCACGACGCGTTGATCGCGCCGTCCTGAACGATCCACGCGCGCACGCGCGACTGCCGCGCGGTGTCGAGCAGATACGCCGCCGTCAAGAAGCCACCCCAGCTGTGCCCCATGAGGACGAACTGCGCGCGAGGATAGCGATGTTCGAGGGTGCGCAGCACGGTGTCGAGGTCCTCGACGAACTGCGCTCGGTTGAGCAGCGCGCGGCGGTTGCCTTGTGATGCGCCGCTGGCGCGTTGCTCGTAGTACGCGATGCCGTAGCGATCCGCGAGGCGCTGGTAGCTCGAGCGTTGAAAGTAGATTCCGTTGGTCGTTCCCGGCCCGCCGTGAACGTGGACGATGATGCGATTGGATCGCCAGTTGCCCGTGACCCACACGGGCATCGCGGCGCCCTTGTGCTGCACGAAATAGTGCTCGTCTCCCGCGCGCCAATCCGCGCAGCCGGATCCCGCGAGGGCCGAGACCAACGCGAGCGCGCGACGCGCGGCCAATGTCCTGCGCGAGCTCATCGAAACGCCACCTCCGCGCCGACCGCAGCCACGAGGCGCATCAGCGATTGATCGAACACCGGGAGCTGCCACTGCACGCCGATTCGCGCGAACGGCGTCACGCGGATGGCGCGAATCGAGTATCCGACGCCCGCTGACGGTCCGACGTACGCGTACGGATAGCCCGCGCGTCCGGACGCCACGACCGCGCCGTCCACCACGTCGTACGACTCGCTCGCGAGCACGCCCTGCAGGTAGCCCGCGTGCACGTTGACCTCGGCTTGAAAGCCGCCGGGCGTTCTCAGCCGATAGCCGACCCGCGGAAGCACGAACGCGCCGATCGAATGGCGGAGCCACACATACGTTCCCACGTCCGCGCCGATGATCAGCGAGTGGACTTCGTTGGCCGTCGAGAGCAGTCGATACGAGTAGCCGACTTGCGCTCCGGGATGCACGAGCTGGTGCAGATAGACGCTCGCTTCGATCGAGTGACGACTCGTTGGAGCGAGCGCCTCCGTTGCGGGCGCGACGGCCCGAGGTTGTGCCCTTGCCGCGCTCGCTTGCGACGCGACGGCGACGGCGATCGCTGCGATTGCCTCTGTCTTCATCGACTCAGTCCTACGCGCGAGCTCGGCGAGCTTCGTTGACCGATCGCGCAACGGGCATGACGGATCGCGCAACGCGAGCTCCGCGCACCGTCGCCGTGAGCGATCCGCTGCGCGTGCTCGGCGATGCCGCGTGCCGTGTGCTCCCCCTCGACGAGGTCTTCACCCGTTCGCGCGAAGATCCGTTCGCCGAAACGGATCGCCCGCGATACAATCGAAGCGTGATCGGCATCGGGGCGTCCAACGAGCGAGCTTTGCGACCGCGGCGCTACGCCGCGGCAGACTGACACGAGCACGAGGAAGAAACGCGGCTGCGTGAATCGCGCATCGATCTTTTGCTTCACGGGCCGTTGCAGGCCCTACAAGAAGCTCGCTGCGCGAGTCACTCCGCTCGCTGACGAGCTAGTCGCCACGGACGCCCCGACGCCCATCACGCGCTTCGCCCGACTCGATTGATACGGTGTTGACCGACTCCACGAGCGCGTGCGTCGTACGCCCGCGAGCGAGCCGTTCGAAGTGCTCGCGATCTACGCGATGGGCGAGGGGGTGGATCCGTCAGGTGTCCTTCGTGCGGTGAGGTGACGAGCGACTGCGTGCTGGCGGCGGCAGTGCAGTGATCGACGCGGGTGGAGGACACCCCAGGTTACGCCGGTCGGTCGATCACTGGTGAGCGTTCGGCGGATCGCTCGCCCGTCGCCGCACGGCGCGAACAAGATCTCCTCGATCCCTCAAGGCGGACAACAGTAGCTCTGCGGCATGCAATAACCGCTGTGGGCGAAACAGGTTCCGTTCCAACAGACGCCATCGTCACAGTCGCTGGCGGAGCGGCAAGCGATTCGCGCACAGGATCCAGAGCCCCGATCACAACGGTGATTGCGCGGACAGATCGGCATCCCGGGCTCGTCGCAGCGTCGCGGTTCGCAGCGTCGATCGACACAGCGTTGCTGCGGTCCGCATTGATCCGGCGTGCATGGCTCACGGCAGCTCCCTCGATCGCACACCGATCCCGAAGGGCATTGGCCATCGTGCTCACACTCTGGTCGAGCGCCGCCGCCGGGACGAAAATTGGGGTCGAAGCACCGCTCGCCAGGATTGCACTCGCGGTCATTGGCGCAGCTTCGATCGCCTGGAGCCCTCGTACCAAGAGGGTCCGGTGGGGCCGATGAAGCGACAGCGCCCGTCCGAGCGATACGGTCGGGCGGCGGGCGAGCGACGGTGGCAGTACAGCCGACCAGCGATGCCACGACGGTCATCGCGACAGTCACGCATGCTCTGCGGGTAAGGCACGGTGCGTTTCGAGACATCCGCGACACTCCACATAGAGTGCTCGGCGATTGTCAATCGTCCAGCGCGCCGCGCCGATCCGACGGCGTGTCCGTGGCGCTCGTTCATGGCAGAGCCGGCGATCTCGCGCGAGCGCGTGAGCGGGGCGCCTTCGCTCGTCATCGTTGCGCGATTGAAGCGCACGAATCCAGCGCTCGCGCGTCCGTACGTCGGCGACGCACCGCTGCGTCGCGGTTGCTGGTTGCGAGCAGCACACTCGTGTTGCGATGCCGTGCGACGAGCGGTCGAACTCGTTGGGCCGTCCTCTCCTCCTTTGCGGCATACTCGCCAGACTCGATGTCGCTCCTTCATGGTCTCTCGACTGCGAGGCTCGACTTCGCTCCGCTCGCCGCTGCGGACGAAGGCGCCCTCGTCGAAGCGATCGACTGGGATCGCGAAGAAGCCGCCGTCACCGGGTGGACCCTCGCGAAGCTCCCCGCCCTCTTCGCGCCATCGGCAGGCCAGCTCGCTGCTGCGCTCCGCCGCGACGCGACCCTCGTCGGCGCGGTGCTCGCGACGCCTCGCGAACGCACGCTCGAGCTCGACGGCCTCGTGCTCCCCGCGTGGCGCGGCGTCGGCTTCGCAGCGGAATCGCTCGCAGCGATCGCCCACCGCGCCCTCTCCGACAGCGCCGCGCAGTCCCGAGCCTTCGACGCCGTCCGCGTCACCGTCCGTCGCACCAACACCGCTGCGATCCGCGCCGCGCGCTCGCTCGGGTTCGTCGCGGAGTCGATGGGCGACGCCGTGTCGCTCACCGCGACCGACGTCTCTTCGATTCGCGAGCGTGTCCTCGACGCCCGCTTGATCGAGCGCCTGATCGAGACGCTTGGCGCGTTCGAGGCGCGCATGCTGGTCAATCGCAACGAGTCTCGCGCGGGGCGCGAGCTGCCGCCCCTCCGTCGCCATTCGTTCGCCATCGACGAGCTCGCGGACCTTCCTCCAAATCCGCGCGGCGACTTCGAAGCCGCTCGGCAGGCTTGCGGTCCGTTCGGCACGATCGACCGCGCCGCGCTCACCCGCGCTGCGGTCGGCCTCTCCGACGCCGAGATCGCCGAGCTGCAGAAGATGGTTCGCACGTCGCACAACAGCGCCTCGGAGTACGCCGAGGCCATGAGCGCCGACGCCCTGCTCCGACGCGTCCGCAAGGTGTTCTCCCGATGACCGGCGCCGCGTTCTACACGGCCAGAACCTGGTTTGCGCCACCGACGGCTGCGCAGATCGAGGCGCTCGCGGCGGCCGGATGCCCCGCGCACTGGTGCTCCGACGCCCTCGCGCCGTCTCCCGAGCGCGGTCACTACGCCTGGGTCGGGCAGGTCTCGGCCCGCGTCGCTGGGGCGATCGTCGCGAAGGTCCACGGCGACGCGCTGCACATCGAGGGCTGGCTCGCGCCGTCGCTCCGCGGGCTCGGCCTGGCTGCGGAAGCGCTCGACGGACTCGCGAGCGAAGTGCTGGTGCGCGTGGGCCATGTTCCAATCGGAGACGATCGCTCCTTCACGCGTCGGCACAGTCCGACCGCGCTCGTCGTCCACGCGGACTCCGCCGAGGCGGCGCGCGTCGCCGAGCGTTGCGGCGCGCGCCTGCGAGACGGCGTCTGGACGCTCGACCTCGTCGGACACACGGGCCTCGACCGCTCGCTCGCCATCGACGGGCTGCGTGTCGCGAAGCTCATCGCGTCGCTGCGCTCGCCGCAGGGCGTCGCGCTCGAACAGCGAGCCCTCGCCCACCACGAGCGGCTCGGCGCCGCGATCGCCGCGCGAAAGAAGCCCAAGCCCGTCGCGCGCTATCGCGGCGTGCAGGAGCTGGTGGACAACCCGCCGACCGAGCCCGCCGCCGAAGCCGACCTCGACGCGCTCCTCGAGCACGCCAACGCAACCCGCATCGAAGACGTGTTGGCCGTGCTGCGTCGCAAGCTCTTCTCCGACCGCCAGTTGATGACCATCCGCGGCCTTCTCGACGACAGCAACCTCCCCGAGAGAGAGCGCTGCGAGCCCTGGGCTGACCTCTGCGACTGGCTCGCGGACTACGAGCGTGTGCGACGCGGCTGACGTGCGACGTGTTGACGGGTCGGCGAACCGCGCGCGGCGCAGCCCCACCCGCGCTTCCGCGCGCCCCGCGTGAGCAGAACGACGCCTTACACAGAGCCGCGGGGCCGCCCCCCGAGCGAGCGAAACGACGCTGTACACAGAGCCGCGGGGCGGCCCCCACCCGCGCGGAAGCCCACGAGATGCGCAACGCCCCGACGGAAGGTGATGAAACGGCAGAAGAATTCCAAGGGAGCACGGGCATCGAAGAACGCGATCGGCGCACGGCCGGGCCCCTTGGCTCCCGGCCGTCGCTGTGCGCTGTTGCCAAGCGCGTTCTTCGACGCTCTGCTCCTACCGGTTTCCGCTGCTGTTCCAACACTTT
>LNEO01000400.1 GCA_001465015.1 Deltaproteobacteria bacterium Ga0077539
GAATGGAAGAGCCGCGACGTCCAGGTCGAACGCGACTGGCCAACGTGGCAGGCGGACGCTGATCGTGACCGGGCGCGCGACACTGTTGTTGCGTTTCTCTCGGCAACTGAGCACCGCCCAGCTTCCGAGCGCGTGCTTCGAGTGAGCGGCTCGCCGGGGATCGGCAAAACACGGCTCGTCGCGGAGGCGATTGGCCAATGCAAGCCCGATGTGCAGCGCTCGACGCTCATCGCGACGAGCACCACGAAGGCGATCGAGTGGATCGACGACGGAGGGTTCAAGCGTTTTCCGACGGCGGTGCTCATCGTAGACGACGTCTCGGCTGCCGAAGCGGATGACCTCGCCGCGAGCTTTCGCCGACGGGCACCCGACGAGCTCTCCGGCGCGGTCGTCGTCTTGACTCCAACGCGGCTCGAGCCCGCTGTCGCTCGTGGCTCTGTTGAGTTGCTCCGCAATCTCTCCGACCAACCGATGGGTAACCTCGTGCGCGAAGCGTCACCCACAGCGTCGCCCGAGGTCGTTGACCGCATTGTAGCTCTCTCCGAGGGCGTACCGTGGTTTGCGCACCTGGTCGCCAAGCACGGAGACTGGGACGCACAACCGGCGGTGCCGACGATCGAGCAGGCGATGAAGATCGCGGTCGTCGGTCGTCGCGATCCCAGCAACAACTTCCCGTTTCGAGCGAGATGCATCCTCGTCGTGTGGCTGTGCGAGCACGGGCCACTGCCCGTCGACACGCCAACGCGTGAACGATTGCAAGACGCACTCGGCCTCCGCGGACGTGAATGGGCCTCCATCAACGATGAACTCAAACTGTGCGTCGATCGAGCGATCGTGCGGCGCAACACGGATGGCCATTACTACGTCAGTCCCGCGATCCTCTTGCGCGAGGTCATCCGATGGGCGTTCGGACCGAACGGTCCCGATGGATTCAAAGAGTCTCTGACGCAGTACGCACCGAAGGAGTTCGAGCGCGCGATGGCTCGACTCCCCGAGCTCGGGATCACCGACGGGCTGATGCGCGAGATCGTGAGCCTGTGGGTTCAATCGCTGGATTCCGTCGAGACGCTCGCGGGATTGCAGCGTGTGTTCACGGACGAAGAGACGCTGCCGTTTCTCGCCCGCTACGCGGCGGAGCAAACGGCGACCGGGCTTCTCGCCCTGCTGCGCCGGTCCCCACGCGAAGGATCGCGGGACGAAGCGTACGGAGCGGAGCGCGCGCGATGGACGCTGCAGAACGCCTGGGGATACGGCGCGCCGTTCTCGCTCATCGAACAGGGGTTCTACGAGCTGGCGTTGCGCCAAGGCCCTGGCAGCTCGGCGACGGAGCTGTGGTCCGTCAGTCATCTCTTCGCGACTGGATGGGATGACGAGAAGCTGGAGACGGCGCTCGAACGGCTCCGCGCGCGGTCGCGGTCGGAGCACATCCTCGACCGTCGACTCGCGGTGATCGCCTTTCGGCGCAGCATCGATCGCGGCGGCGCGATCTGGCCAGAGGTGCCGAACCGGCCACACACCCTGAGTTTGCCCGCGGCGCAACTCGCGGCGGGGGCTGTCGAAGGGCTGCTCTCACTGTGCTCGGATCCCGCGATGGTTGTTGCAAACGAGGCAGTTGCATCGCTCGCCACGGTCTTTGCGGCCGCCGCGAGGCTCCGCGCGATTCGGTTCGACCAGGACGGCGTCGCGAGGTGGATCGAGATGCTCGACGACCGAGCTCGCGCGGACGTGACCGAGTCGATTCGAAGGACATTTCCGATGGGAGCGCTGTCCTACGTGCGCTGGATGGAGCTGCTGCGCCCAGCGTCGTTCTCGGCGCGCGTGCGCGATGCGCTGTTCAGCCGTGATTTTTCCAGTACGAACGACGAGCTGGCTACGTTCGCTCCGCTCGCTCGCACGCTGATCGACGAGCGATTCGAGGACTGGCCGACCGTGCGGGCAGCGCTCTACGACCGCAACGCCGCGCACTCGATGGCGTTCGCCATCGCGCTCGGCCGCGCGGACGATGCGCATCGTTGTCTCGATGGATTGATCGACGACGTGCGCGCGGGTCTCGACGTGCAGCCGCTCGGCGCGTATCTCGTCGGTCGAGCCGATGCCGGCGAAGACCTCGACGCGCTGACCGAGCAGTGGACCGACGCGCCGCTCGTGCTCGCGCGCATCGACGCGATCGGGCGAGTCGGCCCCAGTGACACGCAGGCCGCGTGGCTCGAACAGCGCGTGCGGAACGCAACTTTTCCGCTCGCTGCAGCGCGATCGCTCTCGTATGGCCGTTGGGACCGCGTGCCGTTCGATCGCGTCGCCGCGTTTATTCGAGCGTGCGTGGGCGCGAACGAGCCTGCGCTCTTTGCGGTCGCGACACACCGGATGTACTCGCTGCTTCGCGATCACGCCGCGCGGCCCGAGAGCGACGCGCTTTGCGTGGCCTTGATGGAGCGCGCGGACGCCGTGCGCTGGTGGAACACCCAAACAAGCGCAGGACTCGATGCGATCGCGCTTCGACTGCTCGAATCGGGTCGCGTCGAAGTGGTGTGTCAGTCGCTCGCGCAGGCGCTCCGCGATGATCCCTCATCGGTTGCTCTCGCCGCGCGCCCTGTGCTTCGCGCGTGCGCCGAGCGCGCTCCTGCTGCGCTGTGGACGGCATTGCTCCCGCTGATCGACGTGCGCGGAAACAGCTTCGCGTTCGACGTGCTGCTCGAACACGAGTTTTCCTCGCGTGCGCCTGCTGATCTCGTGGATGAATGGGTCGGCGACGATGCACAGCGCGCTCGCTGGGTGGCGTCGTGGTGCAGCCTCGCGGCGGAGCTGCACCCGCTCACCCGCAGGATCATCGAGCGGTTCTCTCGCGATGCGCTCGTGCTCGATACGCTTTCACATCGACTGATCACAGAGACTCGCGAGGACTACTCCGCGCAGCTCGATCACGCATCGGCGACGCTCGACCACTGGAAGACGCAGGGGGACTGCGTCGCCGAGTGGGTTCGACGCGCTGCGGAGCCGCTCGCGCGAGAGCGCCGTCGCGTTGCGTCGGAGGCCCAACGCCCGACCGGGAGCTGATTGTGGCGTGTACTCGCTCGACAGAACAGAGCGCCGCTGTGGGCGCTCCCACCGTTGAACACGGAACCCGCTGTCGACGCCGTTGTTGTCCGACGGAAACGTCGTCGGGCGCAAGGTCGGGTACTTCCACTCCAGCTCAGTATCACCTGTGAAATCAACGGGAGATCGCCGGCGCAGAGTGATGCACGGCGGCGAGAGCGGGTCGCTTGCGAATCGGGCCGACGAGCGCGGCGATACGGCAGCGTGGGTCGCCGCCAGCTCACGCGTGCTCGATCAACGGTCGTTGAATGTCCTATCCGCCGAGCGCGCGGTCGTTGCCGGTGAGCGTTCAGTTCAATGGCGCGCGGGCGGTGCCGCGGACCACCTTCGAAGGGCTCGGACGGCTACGGCTGTTCGGCGGCCCAGCGAGACGAGGGTTCTCCCTTGCACGAAGCGATGCCGGCAACGCCCGCTCAGCTCACGGTCGCGTGGGGCCAAACACGTACCCGGCGACATCGCGCCCGGCGAACGGAGAGCCCGAACACGGGTGTGGTGCTCGGCGCCAACCCGACGCGAGGAGCGACGAGATCTCCGCTCGGTCTGCCGTGTAGAGTTCGTCGCCCGAAGGATGCACGAGGTGCACGAGCTCGAGCATTCCGCCCAGTCCCGTCGCGTCTGCTGGATCGTCGTGAAACGCGTAGCCCAACGTCTCGAGCGCGGTGCCGGGAGAGCAACTTCCGAAGCACACGTGATTGCGCGGACCGCGAATGTCGCAGCGATATACAGGCATCTGCGCGGCACCTGCGCGAGCGGGGTACAGCCTGAAGTGCCGCCTGTCATCCGAGAGGCCGTACATCGGCAGAAGACTTCCATCGAGGCGTGTGTAGACGCGGGTCGGTCCAGGGGCGGTCGCCGCGTAGCCTCGAAACACCGTCACTAGACACGACTGATTGCGATCATCGACCGCGCCGTTGCAGTCGTCATCAACGCCATCGCATGTGTGGTCGAACGTGGCTGCGATGGAACACGTCGGGTCGTACGAGCACGACGACGTGCACATTTGGGTGCCTGCGACAGGAAGTCGAAATCTTGGTCCGCCGGTGAAGCATCGTTGGCAATAGCGGGTGGTACCGAGCCGACACGCGAACGTCTCGTCGACCAATCCGTCGCAGTCATCATCCCGGTTGTTGCAGGCTTCCGTCGGAACGTTGCAACGAACGCCGCTCGCCTCGCAAATCGTCGCACCCGTCGACATGCACGAGGTCACGCACGGCTGTCCGGGGGCGGATTGACACGTGGTGCCGCACAGCGCTTGTCCGCTCGGGCAGCGACAGGTCCCGCTCGTACAGGCCTGCCCACCAGTGCAGGTCGCTCCGTTGTCGATCGTTCCGTCGCAGTTGTCGTCGACGCCGTTGCAGCTCTCTGCGGTTGGCGACACCGAACACGCGCCGAACGTTCCGCCGGTCGCCGACATCAGGCAGATCTGCGTCCCGCGGCCTGAGCAGCACGCCCGCGAGCTGGGAACTGTGCACGAACACTGAAACGACGGATCGACGCGGCGTTCGTCGGCGTTGACGGCCCCGTTGCAGTTCTCGTCGACGCCCGCGTCGTCGCAGAGCTCCATCGCGCTCGGGTTGATGGCGCGCCCGGCGCCCGGGGCGTCGTTGCAGTCGGTGTTCGTGAGCGAGTATCCGTTCGGACAAGCGCCGCACGCGGTCATCGGACTCGCGTCCATCACGCTGCCGAACCCGTCTCCGTCGCGGTCGACGTAGCAGCGAAGCTGCAACGACGTGGGCTCTCCCATGGGGCCTGGCGGGCCTTCGTCGACCGCGCCGTCGCAGTTGTCGTCGACGCGATTGCACACTTCGTTCGCGCCCGGAAAGCGCGTCGGACCCGTCCCCGGCGCGTCGTCGCAGTCGACTCCGCGCACCTCCGACGCGCTGATCGACACGCGATCCACGCGCGCTCCTCCATCGGGCGTCGAGCCCGCGCACGTGGGCCGTGGTTGTCCGGGGGACAGTCGATTGAAGCAGCTCGTGCTCGCGAAGCCGTCCTCGTCTCGATCGCCATCACCGCCGACGCCGCCGGGCAGCGCTTCGCCCACTGTGCACGGGTTGCAGTCCTCATCGACCCCCATCGCGTCACACACCTCGCGCGCGCTTGGATTTCTGCGAGGATTGTCGTCGTCACAGTCGTCCCCGCCGCACGCCGCGCTCGGGTGACCATCGTTGTCCCTGTCCACGCATGTCCCTCCGTCGGCGAGCGCCACGTCCGGCGATGGCGTCGAAACGCGATCTCCCGTGGGAGCATCCCACGACCCACCGTCCGTCACTGCGACCGGTGCCGTGCAGCCCGCTACGCTCGATAAGACCAAGCAGACCACCAACCCACACTTCTTCGACCACGAGCTCATCACCACGCTCCTTCGTCGAGCGGGGCAGTGCACCGAGCGCGCCAGCAATCAACCGCCTCACCCTGGCAGTGATCGATGGGAGCGCGATGCGTGATCGCGCCCACTCGCCTGCACGGCGCTGCAGTCGTGAGTGCAAAACCGTGCACCTGCCGCTGCAGCTCGAGCGTGTTTGCTCGGCGAACGCGCAGGCACCGTTGTTGCCTCGCTCCCAGAACGATGTCGTCACGCTCTTTGCTGTCCCAGTTCGAACGCGCGCTCAGCCGCGCCGGAGCACCGAGCGCAGCCAACCCCATCGGTCCAACGGCGCGTCGCGTGGATCGCCGCAAGCTACTGCCGCTGTTGTCGACCGCGGTGTTCGCGGGCGGCTGTTACCGATGGGTGCCCGTTCCTCTCGCGGAAGTCACGCACAGTGGCGTCGAAGGATCCGTGCTGCGCGTCACGGCTCACCCCGATCGGCTGCAGCTCTCGCAACCCAGAGTGGTCGATCAACGAATCGAAGGCGTCGTCGATCACGTGGAGGACGTCGCCAGCAACGTCGCGCGACCGACACGCGACGGAGAGAGAGTCTCTCGGTCCTTGCTCGAAGTGCAGCGCGTCGAGCGGCGCGCGATCAACGGCGGCACGGTTGCCGCGGTCACCGCGACGTGCGTGGGCGTCGCCATCGTTGGCGGCGTGCTCGGAGGGTATCTGTACGGGAGCACCAGGCTGAATATTGGGGGTGGGTGGGGGTCGACTGGCGGCTACGGTCTCGGGCGGCGGCCCGAAGGGCTCGTGGAGGACGACGCGACGGAGTACGACGGATCGCTCGGCGCCTTCTTTGCGCGATGCGCCGAGCTCGAAGCTGCATCGGTGCCCGCGTTCGCCCGCCTCGCAAGCGAGCTCGCCGCGTGGAGCGCGCCTCCCCAGCTCGTTCGCGCCGCGGAGCGCTCGGCGCTCGAAGAGCTCCGACACGCAGAGCAGATGTCGGCGCTCGCCTCGCGCTTCGGGCGAAGCCCCAACGCGGTCACGGTCCGCCCGCCGAACGCGCGATCGTTGCGGGATCTCGCGGAAGAGAACGCGGTCGAAGGCTGCGTTCACGAGTCGTTTGGCGCGCTGCTCGCGCTGTGGCAATCGAGGACGTCGACGGACCCTGTCGTGCGCGACGCGCTCACCTCGATCGCGCGCGACGAGACTCGACACGCGGCGCTCTCCAAGCGAGTCGATCATTGGGCACAGGCGCAGCTCTCGCCCGAGGAGCGAAGGCACATCGACGCCGCGCGCGCCCGCGCCGTCGACGCGCTCTGCGAGCGAGGCTTCGACCCGGTTCGCGACGAGCTTCGGTCTGTCGCTGGGCTGCCCGACGAGGCTGCGCGCGTCCGGCTCGCGCTCGCCGCTCGGACCGTGTTGCTGTCGGGGGGCATCGGATAGCTTGCTCGGCATGGACGTGCATGGTTTGGCCTCGACCGCCTCGACGGCAGGCCATCTGGCGCTCGCAGTGCTCGCGTTCTCTGCGCGACGCCGCACGAGGCTCGCAGGTGTCGTGGGTCTCACGAGCGTGGTGCTCGCAGCGTGGATCTTCGCCGAGTCGATGCAGCGCAGGACACGCGTCGCGTTGTGGGATCACACGGCGCAAGCGTGCTCGATGTTCGCCGTGGCGCTCGCGACCAACATCACCGCGAGATTCGTCGGACGCGCGCGTGAGTGGGCACTTTGGCAGGCGCTGTGTTGGACCGCCGCCACTCTGTTGGCGTTCGTCTCCTTGCTGGAGCCGTACATCAGCGCCGTTCGCGGGTGGCCAGGGACTTTTTCTTGGGGGCTGACCGTCGGCGCGTTCGGAGGGGGGACGATTTTGTGCTGCATCGTCGCGCTCGTCGCCTATCGCGCGCGCCAACGCGACGCGCTCGAGCGCAGTCGCGCCGCGCTCTTGGCAAGCGCGCTCGCGGTCAACGCCGCCAGCGCGCTCGTCGAGCTCAGTCGATCCCTCGGGCTCCCGCCGCCCTACCTGATGCCTCTCGGGGTGTTCGGCGGCACGCTTCTCACGGCGGCGGTCGTGCTCGAGACGGCGTCGGCGGACGGAGGTCGGCCGTCGGTCATCGAAGCGTTGATCTCTGCGGCGTTCGGAGCAGTGGCGATCGCCGTGATCCACACGATCTTCGTCTTCACCGGGCACCACCTGGCGATGCTCGCCCTTGCGGTCTCGTGCTCCTTGGTGCTCGGCTTCGGCGCTTCGAGGCCGATCCTGCGCGAACGACAGAGGCGTAGCGAACGCGCGGCACGACACGAGCTGCTCGGCCGTATGGTCGAGCAGCTCGCACACGACCTGAAGAACCCGCTCGCGGCGCTGCTCGGAGCGATCCAGGTGATCGAAGGACAAATCGTCAGCAAAGGCTCGATCGAGCGAGGCAACAAGATGTTTCAGCTCTTGCGACCGCAAGCTGAGCGCATCGGAGCGGTGCTCGATCGGTATCTGCAGGTGGCTCAGATCTCGCCGCAGCGAACCGTGGACGACCTCGGCCCGATCGTGCGAGACGCCGTCGCAGCAGTCGAAGCAGAAGCGCGAAAGGACGTTCTGGTCGAGCTCGAGCTCGACGCGACGCTTCCGCGAGCGAACATCGATCGAGACCTGATTCGCAGCGCGTTGGACAATCTCACTCGCAACGCGCTTCAGGCGATGCCCAACGGAGGAACGCTGACGATCCGGGCGCTCCGCGACGAAGACCGAGACCTTCTGCGCGCGGTCGCGCTCGAAGTGCGAGATACAGGACACGGGATGGACCCTCGTGTGCTCGAGCGAGCCGGAGAAGAATTCTTCTCGACGCGACCAGACGGCTCTGGCCTCGGCCTGTCCTTTGCCCAGCGGGTTGCCACAGCTCACGGCGGCAAACTCAAAATCGAATCGACGCTGGGCGAAGGCACGACCGTTCGCATGATTCTGCCCTCGACCTGATCGCAACGCGGAGGTGAGTTGGGTGCATCTACTTGCATACGACGACAGCCGCAGCGCGACAGCGAGCGACGACAGCCGGGGCGCCGCAGCGAGCTGCCGCGCATTGTGCCTCGCAGACCCGATGGGCGAATGGGCTCGAGCTAGCTCAGCAGGCGTTCTCGCTGCCGCTCGAACTGAGGCATCGGTGTTTTCGCAGACGGACACGTCTTGGTCACAACGGCCCTTGCTCTGCAAGGGCTACGCGATCCTCAATCGATCATCGACGCACACCAATCGAGCGAAGTGCGGCCATTGCAGAGCAATGGCCACACAATCAACTTGCGCGGTTTAATACTACGCTTTCGCAATGCGAAGCCGCCGCCCCTGCCGTTCCAGGCGGGGCCGGGGCGCGCGGCAGCCCACGAGATGCGCAACGCCCCGACGGAAGATGTTGGAATGGCAAGGCAAAACGGGACGAGCAGCGCGTCGACGAACGCGCTCTGCACACGGCCGGGAGGCGAGCGCCCGGCCTTTGCGCTACGCGTAGCGGGCACGGCGTCCGCCGGGCCTTCTCACTTCAC
>LNEO01000401.1 GCA_001465015.1 Deltaproteobacteria bacterium Ga0077539
CGCGAGCACCCGCAGTGGCGACGGTGGGAGACGCAGCACCGCGACGCGCTCGAGGCGCACGTGTCGGTGCTTCTGTCGGTGTGCGACGCTCTTGAATACGCGCACAAGAAACGAATCGTCCACCGAGACATCAAGCCCGACAACGTGATGATCGGCCCCTTCGGTGAGGTCTACCTGCTCGACTGGGGGATCGCCCTCGACCTCGACGCGCCCGCTCCGAGCAGCGACGGTTCGATCTTCGGCACGCCCGCGTACATGCCCCCCGAGCTCGTCGACGCCGAGAGCGGCGCGTCGGGGCCGTGGACGGACGTCTATCTCCTCGGCTCGAGCCTCTACGAAGCGCTCGAAGGACGACCGCCGCACCACGCCCCCACGCTCGTCGAGGCGCTCTTGTCGGCGTACATGTCGAGTCCGCCCACGTTTTCAAGGGACCCGCCGGCCTCGCTCGCCGCGCTCTGCGCCGCGGCGATGCGTCGCGCTCCCGACGAGCGCACCGAGAGCGTCGCCGCCTTCGCTGCCGCGCTGCGCGAGTGGCTCGTGCACCGCGATTCGCTCGCGTCGAGCTCGCTCGGCGACGCGTCGCTCGCCGCGCTGGACGCTCGAGGACCCGATCGCCCCGACGAGCTCGCGCTCGCGCTGGACGCTCGGCTCGCGTTCGAGCGCGCCTTGCGCCTCTGGCCAGAGAACGCGCGGGCCGAGGCGGGCCTCGTTCGCGCGTTGCGATCGATGTTTCTCGCAGAAATCGCTCGTCACAACGCGACCGGCGCGCGCGCGTTGCTCGACGAGCTCGCCTCGCGAGAGGCCGCGCTCGCCGAAGACCGAGAAGCGCTCGCGGACCTCGAAGCGAAAGAGAGCGCCGCGCGCGCAGAGGCCGAGCGCGCCAAAGAGGCGCAGCGACAGCTCGACCTGTCGGGCTGGCGGGGCCCCCGCGTGTGGCTCTTCGCCGTGGTGACCCTCGTGTCCGCCCTCGCTGCGACGAGCATCGCGCGAGCGCCGACGCCGTCCTTCGTCGAGCTGGTCCGCGCGGACGTCGCGGTCATCGCGGTGATCCTCGGGGCGATCGCGATCTTTCGCCGCCGAATCACCGCCAACCGTATCGGTCGTCAACTCGCCGCGGTGCTGGTCCTGTGCGCGCTGGCCAGCGCCACCATCGACGTGTTCGGGCTGTGGCTGCGTTGGCCGCTCATCTGGGCATCGACGCACCGGCTGATCGCGATCGGCGCGGTGCTTTCGTTCGCCGGGCTCATGGGCCTGCGCGCGCTCTTCGTGAGCGCCGCGATCGCTGGCGCTGGTGCGGTGACGGTGCTGCTCTTCCCTGATCGACAGGTGACGATCACCCCCGCGGTGCTGCTCTCGATCAACGTCGTGACGGGCTGGCTCGTCGCTTCGGGACGCGTGCGTTCGACGGACGCGATCGAGTGAGCCGCCGTCAGCCTCGCCTGGCTGTGTCCTGCTCGCCGTAGAGCCTTCCGCGCGCCGCTGCGTCGAGCACGGACAACACGATCATCCCCGCGGTCGCGCTCACGATCACGCTCATGCGCGCAGGCATCGCCGCGATCAGCAGCGTCCCTGCGCACGCGGCTACGGCGGCGGGCCAGATGCGGACCGAGAACACAGCGAGCGTCGCATACACCACCACGAGCAAGAACATCGAGAGCACCGTCGCGCCGTGGATCGTGACTCCGAGCAAGATGCTCACGATCGTCGAGGCACAGAGCGCGGCTCCTGTGGCCGCGATGGCGCCTGTGATTCGTCGGCTGCCGCGAGAAGAGAGCAGCCGCGCGCGCTGCAGGTACAAGAGCGTGATCGCCGCTGCGGTGACCGTCGCTTCTCCGCCGAGCTTCTGGAGCAGCGTCGGCGGAGAGCGCCCCTCGGGGTCCGTCGCGGCGATCGCTAACGTGACAACGACGAACAGCCCGCCGACGAGCGCGAGCATGAATGTGCGTTCGCGACGCGTGCCGCTCGTGTCGAGCTCTTGCTTCGACTTCGCCCATCGCGCGGCGCGTTCGCGGTCCTTCTCGACGCGCTCCTCGAGCGCAGAGACCTCGGCGTCGAGCACAGGGTCTCTCTTGGCGCGTTCGGTGTGCATCGCGCGCGCTGCAGAGGCGTCTTCTGTAGCGATCGCATGCCGGATCATCGCGACGAGCGCGCGGTCGAGCCCTCGAGCGGCGCGCGGGTTCTCCGGCCACTGCGCGAGCGCGCGCGTGAACCCGAGCTTCGAGTCGGCGAGCGTCCGCCAGCGAATTTCGCGGTCCTTGCCGTGATCCAATCCGATGGCTTCGGCGCGATCGAGCGTCGTCTCTGCGTCGAGCGCGAGCGCGTGCGAGGGCCGACGGCGCAGGTAGCCCGCGAGTCGCTCGCGAAAGCGCGCCACGGTCGCGACGCGCTGCTCGGGTTCGCGCGCCGTCGCGTCGTTGCAGAGCTGGGCGAGCTCGTCGGGCACCTCGTCGCCGTAGGCGATCGGCTCGCACGCAGCGACCCGCGAGAGCACGTTCATCAGCGAGTCGCCCTCGTGTCGCGGCCGACCCGTGAGCGCGAAGTGCAGCGTCGCGCCGAGGAGAAACACGTCGGTGCGCTCGGTGACCGCGGCGGGGGCCCCGTCGAGCATCTCGGGCGCCATGTACGAGGGGGTTCCCACAACGGAGGGGCGCGATCCGGGGGCGTCGAGGTCGAGGGCGATCCCCCAGTCGAGCAGGTAGACCTCGCCGAAGGGGCCGATCATCACGTTGTCGGGCTTGATGTCTCGGTGGACGATTCGTTTCTTGTGCGCATATTCAAGAGCGTCGCACACCGACAGAAGCACCGACACGTGCGCCTCGAGCGCGTCGCGGTGCTGCGTCTCCCACCGTCGCCACTGCGGGTGCTCGCG
>LNEO01000402.1 GCA_001465015.1 Deltaproteobacteria bacterium Ga0077539
GCCCCGAGCGAGCCAAACGACGTTTGGCGCAGTGCTAAAGCCCCCACCCGCGCTGCCGCGCGCCCCGCCCCCGCCTGGAACGGCAGGGGCGGCGGCTTTGCATTGGGAAAATGCTGGCGAAGTTAGCATGCGTGTATCGTGATGGCCCTTGCTCTGCAAGGGCGAAGCAGTGCTCAGTCGATCATCGACGCACACCCATCGAGCGAAGCGCAGCCATTGCAGAGCAATGGCCACACAATCAACTTGCGCGGTTGAATACTACGATTTCGCGATGCGCAGCCGCCGCCCCTGCCGTTCCAGGCGAGGGCGTTGCGCATCTCGTGGGCGGCAGCGCGGGTGGGGGCTGCGCCCTTGGCGCGGTCGCACTCCACGCACTCTGCCCACTTAGGGCGCGCGGCAGCGCGGGTGGGGGCAGCCTCGCGGCTCTGCGCCCAGCGCGTTCCATGAGGATTTTCCCAGGCACAATTTAGGCAACGATGAGCGTCAGCCGACCGGCCGTCCACTGAACGCGATCGGATGTCCTATCCCCCCCCCCCCCTCACCGTGGCGAGGCTCGTCAGCAGCGAGGCTGCTCGACTCCGAATTCAACTTCAACGACATCGGCCGCTCGCGTTGCACACGCGTCCGTCTCGACAATCGCAGACGCCCGGAAAACAAGGCTCGCCGTCGCCTCCGCACGTGGCGCACACCCGCCCGAACGCGCACGTTCCTGTCCTGCACCCAGCGCAGCAAGCCTGCCAGAGCCCGCCGCAGCCAGGGCTGAGACAGATCGACGAGCCGCCGTTTGCGACACAGACGTGTGGCGTCGCGCAAGAGCCGCCGCAGCACGGCTCTCCCGGCCTGCCGCAGCTGCGACACGTGCCGACCTCGCACGTGTTGCCCGCGGCGCAGCCCGAGCCGCAACACGGTTGGTTCGTCGCGCCGCAGGCCCGGCACAGCCCCGCGACGCATTGCAGCCCCGCTGCGCAGGTCGGGCCCGGACAACACGGCTGTCCGCCACGACCGCACGGCGCATCGGGCGGGTCGGTAACATCTCGCACCGTCGGTGCATCGAGCACGACGCCCGTGTCGACAACGGCGACGTCCTCGGGCGAATGCGCGTCGATCGGCGGCTCGCTGCTGTCGAACTCGACGCCGCTGTCTTGCTCGGCGTCCTGCGCAGACAGCGCTCCATCGACGGCCCCGTCGGACCCTCGCAGCGCGGCGTGCGGAAGGGCGCACGCGCTCGCGATGAGCCCGGCGCACAACACCACGGCTTCAAGCCTCGCGCGAATCGAGCGCACCGTCGACACACTTACAGACTAGCGCAGCTCTGCGTGAATTCGTCGGGCGTTGGCGAACACTAGCCGCGAAAATCGCGACGCTCGAGGAGGTCGACGTTTCTCGCGCGCCCTCGCGGTACGCTACGGCGCACCATGGATCCCCTCTCGATCGCGGGACTCGCCGCGCTCGGCGGACTCGTCGCCGTCGCCGTCTGGGACCGTTCACAGACGAAGCACACCCTCAAGCGCAACTTTCCGATCGTCGGCCGCTTTCGCTATTGGGCAGAGAAGGTCGGTCCGCCGCTGCGCCAGTACATCGTCACCGGCAACGACGAAGAGCGCCCCTTCTCTCGTGACCAACGACGCTGGATCTACGCGTCCGCAAAGAAGGAGAACAACTACTTCGGATTCGGGACGGACAACGACCTCGAGATGACGCCGGCGTATTTGATCATCCGGCACTCGACCTTTCCTCTCATCGCGCCTCACAAGGGCCAGCCCGGCTACGACGAGAAGTACAACTGCCCCGGCGGCAAGGTGCTCGGCGGCTATCGCAAGCGCAAGAAGGCGTTTCGCCCCAACTCGATCGTCAACACCAGCGCGATGAGCTACGGCTCGCTCTCGAGCGCCGCCGTTCAGTCCATCAACATGGGCGTGAAGATCGCTGGAGCCATGCAGAACACCGGCGAAGGCGGCATCTCGGACCATCACCGCAAGGGCGGCGACATCATCTGGCAGATCGGCACCGGATACTTCGGCTGTCGCGACAGCAAGGGCCGCTTCGACCTCGACCTCTTTCTTCAGAACGTCGAGACCGCCCCGGTTCGAGCGATCGAGCTCAAGCTCTCGCAGGGCGCCAAGCCGGGCCTCGGCGGAGTGCTCCCTGCCGCCAAGATCACCGCTGAAATCTCCAAGATTCGCCACGTTCCCATGGGCAAGGACTGTATCTCTCCGGAGGCGCACACGGCCTTCAGCGACGTCAGCTCGATGCTCGATTTCATCGAGAAGATCGCGGACGCGACGGGGCTGCCCGTGGGCATCAAGAGCGCCGTCGGCGAGCTCGGATTCTGGCGAGAGCTCGCCGCACAAATCGAGCAGAGCGGACGAGCGCCGGACTTCATCACGATCGACGGCGGCGAAGGAGGCACCGGCGCCGCGCCGCTCGTGTTCGCAGACCACGTCGCGATGCCTTTCAAGCTCGGCTTCACTTCGGTCTACCGCGCGTTCGCTGAGCGAAACCTCCAAGACAAGATCGTCTTCATCGGCTCGGGAAAGCTCGGATTTCCCCAGCAAGCGCTGCTCGCCCTGGGCCTGGGGTGCGACATGATCAACGTCGCCCGCGAAGCCATGCTCTCGATCGGCTGCATCCAAGCGCAGGAGTGCCACACCGGGTTTTGCCCCACGGGCATCGCCACGCAAAACCCCTGGCTCGTCCGCGGCCTCGACCCGACGGACAAATCCGCGCGCCTCGCGAACTACTTGATCACCCTGCGCAAAGAGCTCCTCGCGCTCTCGCACGCCTGCGGCCAGCCCCACCCCTGCCTCGTCGGAATCGACCGGTTCGACATCGTCGAGGGGTTCGACACGCGGTCAGCAGAAGGCGTGTTCAATTATCAAAGCACCTGGGGAATGCCAGGCGAATCCGACATCGCTGCCCTCCGCGATTGGTACGACAAGCGGATCAACCCGCCCGCCTGAGCGCCCAGAGCGCGACGCGCGATGGGGGACGAGCGGGCAAGGAGGTGCGCCGGGGCAAGCGAAGGCGCACTCGCTGTCTGTCGAAAATCAATGCACCCCAGGAAGGTTCCTGGCGTGTCTTCTTCCGACCTGCAGCTCCGCTCAATATCGTGAAGCTCGATGATTGTTCGGCCCTCCTCGGCGATACTCTCGTCTCTATCGTGACGCAGCGCCGCCCCCTCCTACGGTTATCGCTCGCAGCGCTCTCGTGTCTGCTCTCGTCGGCGTTGCCGTCGTGCACCGGTCGGATCGCCGATCGGCCCGGCGAGCTGCTGGCCGATCGAGCTGCGCCCGAGGACGACGCGACGCCCTCTGGTGACGGCGCGCCGCCGGACGCGCGCGTCCCTGTGACGCCGGCGTTTCGCTGCGATCCCGCGCAGACGCCGCTCGAGCTCCCGCTGCGGCGCCTCGGACAAACGCAGTACATCAACGCCCTCGACCACGCCGTGCGCGCGATCGACGGAGCGCTCGCCGACGAGACTCGCACAGCCATCGCGCCCATCATCGATCGCTATCCGCAAGATCAGCTCGGCGCATCGATCGACGGAAAGCACGGCGGCTTCTCGAGCGCCGATCAGACCGTCCAGCAGCAGCACATCGACCTGTCGTACGACGTCGGCGTTCGCGTCGGCGAGGTGCTCACCCGAGACGCCGCGCGCATCGGTCGCGTGTTCGGCGCGTGCGCGACGGACGGCAACGCCGCCAACGACGCGCAGTGCATCGACAGCTTCCTCGACGGCTTCGCGTCGCGCGCGCTGAGGCGACCGCTCGCCGCGGAGGACCGCGCGTTCTACCGCAACGCGATCGGCGGCCGAGTGGCTGCGGCGGACCTCGCCGACCTCGTCGCGCTCGTGCTCACCGCTCCGCAGTTTCTCTATCACGTCGAGCACGGCGCGGCCGTCGCAGACCGGCCCACGCGCTTCGTGCTCGATCCGTGGGAGCTCGCCGCAAGGCTGTCGTTTCACTTCTGGCAGTCGCCGCCAGACGAGGCCCTCCGCGAGGCGGCTCGCAGCGGCGCCCTGGCGACGGACGCAGGCTTCGCCGCGCAAGTGCAGCGGCTCTTCGACGACCCGCGCACCGAGCGCTCGCTCGACCGATTCTTTCGAGAGTACCTCTGGCTCGACACGCTCCCTGCGCTCGACAGCCGCGTCGGCGACGCGGTGTTCGACGCGTTTCGCGGGGACGTCACGCCCACCGGGGCGCTGCGCGCTGCGATGATCGACGATGTGCTCGCCAGCGCGCGGAGCACGGTCCGCAGAGGCGCGCCCTTCGCCGCGCTCTTGGACGATCGACGCTCGTACGCGCGCGACGCGACGCTCGCCAGGATCTATCGCACCCCCGCGTGGAGCGGCGCCGGCGAGGCCCCGATGTTCACCGAGCCGCAGCGCGCGGGCCTGCTCACGCGCGCCGCGTTTCTCTCGACCGGGACCAGCAACACGCGACCGATCATCAAGGGCGTGTTCATTCGGATGGGGCTCTTGTGCGACCCGATCCCCGCGCCCCCCAACAACGCCGCGGCGACGCCGATCCCGATGCTCGAGATGCGCACCACGCGCCAGGTGGTCGAAGCGCTCACCGAAGCAGACGGAACGCCCTGCGCAGGCTGCCACTCCTCGCTCATCAATCCCCTCGGGTTCGCCTCGGAGAACTTCGACGCCCTCGGCCGCGCCCGCTCGGTGCAACGCTTCTTCGACGCCTCTGGCCGCGTCGTCGGCGAAGCGCCCGTGAACACGCGATCGACGCCGCTCGTGAGCGGCTCGGACCCGCGCCCGACCGACGACGCCGTCGCGCTCTCGCGCATGCTCGTCGAGAGCAACCGACTGCAAGCCTGCTTCGCGCGACAGTACTTTCGCTTCACGTTCGGCAGGCTCGAGCGCCCCGACGGCAGCGACGACTGCGCGCTCTCGCGCATCCACGACTCGGCGCTCGCCGGACGCCCGCTGGCCGAAGTGCTCCGCGTCGTCGCGATGGACCCAGCCTTTCGTTCGAGGAGCTTCCAGTGAGCGACGAGCCCTTCTTCACCCGCAAAGACCGCCGCCAGTTTCTCAAGGGGCTGGGCGGATTCGCGCTCGCGATCCCGTTTCTGCCCTCGCTCGTCGCGCGCGAAGCCTCGGCGCAGATGATGCCGCCGCCCAACCGCAAGCGCTTCGCGCAGCTATGCACGGCGCACGGCGGGCTGTGGCACAGCAACATGTTTCCCCCGGCGAGCGCGCTCACCGAGCAGATGCCCTTCAAGGGACGCACGGCGCGACGCGGCGACCTGCGGCTGTCTGCGCAGGGGACGCGCACGGGCGTCTCGCCGATCGTGAGCGCCGCGGCCGACCGGTTTACGCCGGCGCTCGTCGCGAAGATGAACATCGTCGCGGGCCTGGATATCCCCTTCTACATCGCGCACAACACCGGCGCGCACCTCGGCAACTACGCGCGCAACGACGGCAACGGCGCGGACGGAATGATGGTTCAGTCCCAGCCGCGCCCGACGATCGACCAGATCATGGCGTGGTCGCCCGAGTTCTACGCGAGCACCGTGCGTCGTCGCGTGATGATCGTCGGCAACAGGCTGACGTACTTCTGGTCCAACCCCATGACGCGCATGGGGACCATTCAACAAGTGGACGGGACGGTCGACTCGCTCGAGCTGTTCGACCAGGTCTTCGGCCCGATCATGACGGGCCCGGCGCGACGGCCAGTGGTCGATCGCGTGCTCGAGAACTACCGACGTCTCCGCAACTCGACGGCGCGGCTCTCGACCGATGACCGACGGCGCCTGGACGAGCACATGCAGGGCCTGAGCGAGCTCGAGCGGCGGCTGTCCGCCACGGTCTCGTGCGGGATGATCTCGCGCCCGACGCGCGGCTCGTTGCCTGTGATCCGCACGATGGACTACGGACGCAACCCGACGTCCCAAGCGCAGGCCTACCAGCTCTACAACGACGTCGTCGCGCTCGCGTTCGCCTGCGGAGCCTCGCGACTCGCCGTCATCTACGCGGACCCGACGTTCAGCACGTTCGCGGGAGACTGGCACCAGGACATCGCACACAAAGCGCACTTGCCGGGCATGGTCGAGCAGCGCACGACGCTCGCCGCGCACCAGCATTTCTTCTCGGAGATCTTCCTCGACCTCGCGCGCAAGCTCGACGCGATCACCGACGCTGACGGAACGGTCCTCGACCAGACGCTCCTCGTGTGGTCGCAAGAGTCCGGCAACCACACGCACGAGAACCAGTCGATGCCGCTCGTGACCTTCGGCGGCGCTGGCGGCGCGCTTCGCACGGGGAGCTACATCGACTATCGCGAGACCTCGCGCGAGATCGGCTCGCGCTTTCAGGGCACGCCCGAGCCTCGACACCCCGGCCTGTCGTGGAACCAGTGGCTCGCCAACGCGCTCGAGGTCATGGGCATCCCACGCGCCCAGTGGGAAGAGCCAGGCGGCGGCTACGGCCTTCCGCGCGTCGGCACGGACTATCGTGCGCACTACCCAGCGGCCGCCACGAGCGGGCTCAGTGATCCGCTCGCGTACCTCCGGCGCTGACGCGCCATGGCAACGACCCACACATTCAACAAGTCAGCTTATTTGCTGACTGTCTCGCTGATATCGCTCGCGCTCATCCGCTGCGATGGCAGCCCGAGCGGCGGTGATGGAGGCCCCGACGCGGCTCCGAGGGCAGACAGCTCCGACGATGTTCTCGCGGACGCGGCGGCGAACGACGCGCTCGCGCTCGACGGCGCTCTCGACGTGATCTCGCCACCCACAGACGTCGGCGTTGCGCTGGACGCGGCCGTCGATGTCGCGCCGAGCGAGGTCGCGACCCCGCCGGGACGCGTCGGGGTCTTCGTCGCGCAGGGATACGTCGGGCGAACGACGATCTCGTGCGACGACGGCAGGACGTGGGTCGCCAATCGCTCGGATGACGACGCGCTTCGGTGCTTCGCGGGCGGCCTCGACTGCGATCACAACGGCGGGCGCGCGATGGGGGTGAGCGCGATCGACGGGGTGATCTTCGCGTCGTGGGGCTGGGGAATGCCCAACAGCGTTCGACGCTCGAGCGACGGCGCGCGATGGGATCGATCGATCGATCGATCGATCTTCTCGGGCATCGAGTCCGCCGCGGGTCGCGTGGTGGCCATCTCGAATCAGCCGCAGCTCTCGACGGACCTCGGCGGGCGCTGGACACCGTCGACGCCGCTCGGCTTCATGGGTCACATCCGCGCGACAGGCGTGATCGGGACGAGCCCTCGCCGCTTCGTGGCCGCCGGAGGCGAGAACGGCGCGACCGTAGGCGACGTGATGATCAGCGACGACGGGATGACCTGGCGTCGTCCGATGAGCGTTCCTCGCGAGTGCGGGCAGGGCGTCGCGGCCGACGGCGTCGGCTTCGGCGGCGACGGCGCGGGCATCGCCGTGATCACGCACGACAACGGGCTCGTGTGCGTCTCGCGCGACGGAGGACAACAGTGGACGTCTTCCCGCGTCGATGGCGTGAACTTCGAAGCGACGGTGATCCACACCGGGACCGAGTTCGTCACGTGGGGACGCTCGATGACGATGGGGCTCGTTCAGCTGCGCAGCGTCGATGGCGTGCGCTGGACGCCCGCCGCGCTCTCGGCGACCAACGCGGACGGGTCGCGCGCGACCACACCACGGATCAACGCCGCAGCCCGCAGCCCGTCGGGCACGTTCGTCACCGTCCACGGCGAGTGGAACAACTGGTACGACCGCCAGCTCTTCTACCGCTCGACCGACGGCGTCCGGTGGCAAGCGCTCGCGCGCAGCGCGTTCGTGGGCAGCCACCCGATTCGGTTCTTCACGTACGCCGAGATCGCCCGCGGCGGCGCGTGCCCGTGACGGCGCTCTCGTAGCCCGAGGGCCGAGGGCCGAGGGCAGCCGTCCGCGATCGAGAGCGCACATGTTTTCAATGGGTGCTCGCGTGGCGCTGCGATAGACTCAGCCGGTGAACCGACGCTCTGCCATCGCTCTGTACTCGCTGCCGCTCTTCGCCCTCGCCTCCTGCGCGACGACCGGCGCGCAGTCGTCCTCGCAATCGGCGAGCGGCGTGACGCCGCGCGATCGCGGGTGCGCGATCGAGCTGATGCGCGAAGGGATTCCCACACAAGGCGTGCGGGTGTTGGCGACGGTGCGCGCGCGTTGCACGGCAGACATCGCCGCCGACCGATCGCGCTGCGAGCGCTTGCTCATGGACGAAGGCTGTCAGCGCGGCGCGGTGGTCCTGTGGCAGCTGCGCGAGTCTCCTCTGCGCGACACCGAGGACGGGATCATGCTCGAGGCCTCTGCCGGCGTGTATCGCTGAGCGGGTCGCTCAGTACGGCGTGCCGCCGAAGATGTCGCCGCCGCCGCTGCTGCCGGTTTGCTGGCCGCCAGGACGGCTGCCGCCGGGACGACGCCCGCCGCCAGGACGACGCCCGCCCGACGGTCGCGCGGCGGGCGTGGTGTTACCCGCGCTCGGCGGCGTGCCGTTGGCGACGGGCGCGCCATTTTGTGTGCCGGTATTCGACACGGGGTCGCCCTGCTGCGCGCCAGCGCTGTTCGCAGTCGTGCCGTTCGCGCCGGCCGTGCCGGTCGCCGCAGGATTGACCGCGGGCGGCGGCGCGCCGTTGGCGACTGGGGCGACGTTTTGTGTGCCGGTATTCGACGGGGTCGCCGTCGTCCCTTGCGCGCCCGTCGGCGCCGCGCCATTGGCGGGATCAGCGGCGTTGCCAGCGCCAGGGGTCTGCGCGCTGCCGGTCGGGGGAGTCGCGGCGCCCTGGTTCGTGCCCTGCGCGCCGACGTTGGTTGCGCCGACGGCGCCAGCGCCCGTCGCTGCGGTGTTGATCGCGGATCCCACCGGCGCAGTGACTTCGCCAGTGGTCGGCGTCGAGCCTTGCGTCTGCGAACCAAGCTTGACGAACGCGACCGCGCCGCCGCCGCCGAGCAGCATCAAGAGCACCGCGACCGCCGCGATGACGCCGGCCTTGGACTTGGGTTGATCGACGCGAGGCGCGGGCGCTTCGAACGGAGTCTCGATGGAGATGCCTGGGTTCGACGCGACGAGGGGCGGGCCGATGGCGGGGGCTTCCATCGCGGGAGGGGCGCCTGGCGGGCGAACCGCCGGGAGCTGCTGCGTCATCGCACGCGGGCTCGCGGTGGGAGTGAGCAGCGATGGCGAAGCGCCGTGACCGACAGCGTCGCGCGCGGTCGTCGTCGGCTCGGGCATCGGGACAGCAGGCTCGAAGGCCGTCGGCTCGTCGTCGAGCAGGTCTTCGCCTGCGATCATCGCGGACGGAGCCGTCGGAGGCCTTGGCGCCATCACCGCGGCGAGCGACTTGGTCACGTCGGCGCGCACGATCGCTGCGGTCGGCACGTCCTCGTCGTCGTCGAGCAGCGACGGCCCCGCGTCGAACGACGGCGTCGCCGAGTGCCTCGCCGGCGGCGGGGGAACGTTGTTGCCGAGGCCCATCATCGTGCCCTTGCGCACGGGCGGCGCTTGCGCGGCGCCCGGCGGGGGAGCTGGCGGGATGGGGGCTCCTGGGTTGGTCAGCGTCGGAACCGAGAACTGCCCCGTCGCTCGTCGCTTGACGCCCGAGGGCGTCGCGCCGTCGTTGGGGACCGGCGGCGCGCCTGCGAGCACGCGGGCTCGGTCCTTGGCGATCTTCTCGCCAGAGACCTTCTGCAAGTGCGCCGCGATGGTCTTGGTCGTCGCGGGACCGCCGAAGATCTTGCTCGCGCGCTCGAGAGCGTCTGCGAACTCTGCGGCGGTCGCGAAGCGCTTCGCGGGATCCCGCTCGAGCGCGCGCGCGACGACGGAGTCGAGCGACGCAGGGACGGTCGGGGCGACCTCACGAAGCCTGGGGATGGGCTCGAAGAGCAGCTGGTTGAGCACTTCGACGTCGGACTCGCCGTTGAAGAGCTTCTTCGCAGTGAGCATCTCCCACGTGATGATTCCCATCGCGAACACGTCGACGCGACGGTCGATCTCCGAGCGCTTGGTCTGCTCGGGAGCCATGTACGCGATCTTGCCCTTGAGCTGACCGTCGCGCGTCACGCTGAGTCGCGCGGACGCTTTGGCGATGCCGAAGTCGACGAGCTTCACTGAGCCATCGACGGAGATGAGAATGTTCTGCGGAGAGACGTCTCGGTGCACGAGACCGAGCAGCGAGCCGTCGTCGTCGACGAGTTCGTGCGCGGCGTGCAGCCCCGCGAGCGTGTCCATCGAGATTCGCACTGCGACGGCGGGCGGAATCTTCTCGCCAGACTTGGCCGAGTGTCGAAGGAGCGCGAGGAGCCGATCGCCCTCGACGTACTCCATCACCAGGTAGAGGTGCTCGTCGTCCTCGACGTCGAGCGTTCCGACGACGTTCGGGTGGCGGATCTTCGCCGCGAGCCGCGCCTCGTCGAGGAACATCGAGACGAACTCTTCTTCGCTCTCGAGGTGGGGGTGCAATCGCTTGATCGCGACGAGCCGCTGAAAGCCCTTCGCTCCAGTGACGCGGCCGAGATAAACGGTCGCCATACCACCAGACGCGATCTCTCCCAACAACTCGTAGCGTCCGAGCCGTTCGACGGTCGACGCCTGTCCGCTGGTTGCCTCGTTTGCCACGGCTAGAATCTCCCCCAGAGCGCGACGCTCGGCAACGGTCCAGGCACAGGAACGATCATGGCCGTTGGCGATTGCTCGGTTCGAGGCGCACCCCAACGAGTGAAGATCAACGTTCCGACGGCGACGGCCCCGAGCCCCGACGTCACTCCAATCAGGACATTCGTGCGGAGTTCTTTGCCCTGACCCTGGGTCAGCAACATTTCAGCCGTCGAGCGGTCGCCCTGCTGCGCAGCCATCATGTAGGCAGGAACACCACCCAGGGTATCGACGCCCGACCACGCCAGAATTCCACCGGACACTGCCGTGAGCCCGACGAACGTCAAGAACACCGCTGGGTGGATTCCGCCGCGGCCAGGCGGCGGGCGTACGATGCCCGAACCAATGGGATCGCCGTTTCCTGACCCCGAGTTGCCGTCGCCAGTCCCGCCCGTTCCACCGGTGCCGCTGGTCCCACCGCTGCCGTCGCCAGTCGAACCAGTACCCGTCGAGCCAGTCCCAGTGGTCCCATCACCGCTGCCCGTCGAACCCGAGCCCGTCGTGCCCGAGCCCGTCGTGCCCGAGCCAGACGAACCCGTGCCGCTCGTGCCCGATGACCCCGTTCCGCTCGTGCCGTTCGAGCCTGTACCAGACCCGTTCGAGCCAGTCAGGCCGGTCGGCTCGGTGCCGGTCGAAACCGGCGCGGGCGGCTGAAGCGTCACGTTCTCCGATGTGCCAGCACGCGCGTTGTTCATGCGGTGATCGCGCGAGCGACCTCCCGGCCAGTGCGCGACGATCCGGTGGCTTCCCGGCGTGACGAAGAACTCCGTCGCGGGCTGCAATTGCCCGTCCGACTCCGCCTCGCACCCTTCACAAGACACCGACACGCGCACGAGCGAGCTGGTGAGCTCAGCGATCACCTGCCCTGCGTATCCCGCGAATCGCGGATCGGAGCCGTACCGAGACTGCAACCGCAGCGCGAGCGTGGCCGCGCGAGCGTCGTGGTCGGGAGTGCGACAGTCTTTGTGCGAGCGAATCGCGTTGCCGAGCGCCTGCACGCTGGGCGCGAGTCGGTCCGCAGTCTCGTAGAGCGCCGCGGCTTCCGCGTGTTGGGTGCCCGCTCGCAGCGCCTGCGCACGCGAGTACGCCATCTGCGCTTCGCGCCGCTGCTCGAGCGTCGGCTCGGCCTGCGCGCTCGCGGTCGCTGGCAGCAACCCGAGCGCCGACGAGATCACCGCCCCGAACGCAGCATGAACCAGAGGTCCCCGTGCAAACACAGCCCTCGTGCGAGCAACCATCGCGCTAACGCTCCTCGTCTCCACAGACGTCATCGACTCAGCCACGGACTATAGCGCAATCCTCGCGCCCTGTGGTCTCTTGCGTCTCCCCCCGGACGCTGCGCATCCTCCGCGCCCGCAATGGCCGTCGAGATCAAGCGCATCGCCCCAGGCGAGAGCATCCGTGACTTCATGAAGGTGCCCTTCGTGGTCTTCCAGGGCGATCCCCAGTGGATCGCGCCCGTGGGGATGCTCTTCGAAGACCAGCTCAACCCCAAGAAGAACCCCTTTTTCGAGCACGCCGAAGCCGTCTATTTCGTCGCCACCAAGGACGGAAAGCTGGCAGGGCGCTGCACCGCGCAGATCGACCACGAGCACCAGAAGCGCTACGGCGACGCCGTCGGGTTCTTTGGCTTCTTCGACACGATCGATGACCCCGAGGTCGCCCGCGCGCTGCTCGACGCCGCAAGCGCGTGGCTCAAAGAGCGCGGGATGAAGACCATCCGCGGCCCCATCTCGCTGTCGATCAACGAAGAGATGGGCTGCCTCGTCAACGGCTTCGACACGCCTCCGTTCGTGATGATGCCGCACCACCGCGCCTACCAGGCCGCGCTCATCGAGGGACAAGGCTTCACCAAGGCCAAGGACGTATTCGCGTGGACGTACTCGGTCGGAGAGGTTCCGACGCGCGCGCGCAAGGCGCACGACCAGCTGATCGCCGAGCCTTCGCTGAAGGTCCGCGAGGTCGACATGAAGAACGCCGAGCGCGACATGCGCATCGTGATGGACATCTTCAACGACACCTGGAGCAACAACTGGGGCTTCGTCCCCATGACCGAGAGCGAGCTTCGAAAAACGGTGGAGGATTTCAAGTTGATCCTCCGCCCCGAAATCGCGCTCGTCGCGGAGATCGACGGAGAGCCCGCGGCGATCGCCATCGCGATCCCCAACCTCAACGAGGCCGCGCGGGACCTCGGCGGCAGCTTCTTTCCCTTTGGTTGGGCGAAGTTTCTCTATCGCCTCAAGGTCTCGGGGACCAAGACGGGGAGGCTCATCCTGCTCGGGGTTCGCAAGAAGTACCGCGAGCAAAAGAAGTGGATGCCGCTCTCGGTCGCCCTCTACGTCATGATGAACGACCGCGCGCAGAAGCTGGGAATGACCCACGGCGAGCTCGGCTGGACCCTCGAGGACAACGCGCCCGTCAACGTCGCGATCAAGGCCATGGGCGCAAAGCCCTACAAGACCTATCGCGTCTTCGAGAAGCCGCTCTGAGCGCCGACCGCCACCAAGAGAGAAGAGCAACACCATGAAGGTCCTCGTCACTGGAGCGTCTGGATTTCTCGGGTCGCACGTCGTCGAGCGCTTGCTCGCGCGCGGGGACACCGCCCGCGCGCTCGTTCGAAAATCCTCGAACACCAAGCTGCTCGAGAAGCTCGGCGTCGAGCTCGCGTACGGCGCGATCGATCAGCACGACACGCTGCCGGCCGCCGTGCGAGACGTCGACGCGATCATCCACTGCGCCGGGCTCGTCAAAGCGCGGGACGCCGAGGAGTTCGACGCGGTCAACCACAAGGGCGCCGAGGCGCTCGCGCTGGCAGCAGCAGAGCACAACCCCACGCTCGCGCGCTTCGTGCACATCTCGTCCGCGGCGGTGATGGGCCCCGGAGAGGCGGGCGAAGTGCGCTCGCGCGACTCCGAGCCCAAGCCCGTGACCGAGTACGGGCGCAGCAAGCTCCGCGGAGAACAAGCGGTGATCGCGCTCAAGGACAAGATCCCGGTAACCGTGCTCAGGCCGCCGGCGATCTACGGCCCGCGCGATCAAGAGATGTTCGCGTTCTTTCAAATGGTCTCCTACGGCCTGGCGATGAAGCTCGGCGGCGGGTTCGACCAGATGGTGATCGTCTACGGCGAAGACTGCGCGGACGCGTGCATCGCCGCCATCGACAAGCAGGTCCCCTCGGGCAGCGTCTATTTCGTGCACGACGGAAAAGCGCGGAGCTTCGACTCCATGGCCGACACCATCGCGCGCGCGCTCGACGTCGAGACGTGGGCGCGACCCGTCGTTCCGCTGCCGGTGCTGCGCGTCGCGGCGCGCGTGAGCGAGGCCTTCGGAAAGGCCACCAACAAACCGATGATGTTCACGCAGGACAAAGTGAACGAGCTCGCGATCAAGCACTTCGACTTCGACACGACCTCGACGCGCGACGAGCTCGGATGGACGCCCAAGTTCACCTTCGAAGAGGGAACGAAGGTCACCGCCCGCTGGTACCGCGAGAACCGCTGGCTGTGAGCCACCGCCCTCAGCAGGGAACCGGATTTCGATTCGGAAGTGCACATCCGCAAGCAAATCAGCTCGAGGCCAAAGGTCGAGCGCGGCAATCGCCTTCGACGCAGCGCTGCGAGGCGGCCCCCGAGCGAGCGAAACGACGTTGTGCACAGAGCTGCTTCGCAGCCCCCGAGCGAGCGAAACGACGTCGTGCACAGAGCTGCTTCGCAGCCCCCGAGCGAGCGAAACGACGTTGTGCACAGAGCTGCTTCGCAGCCCCCACCCGCGCTGCCGCGCGCCCCGCCCCCGCCTGGAACGGCAGGGGCGGCGGCTTCGCATCGGGAAAATGCTAGCGAAAGCAGCGTACGTGTATCGTGATGGCCCTTGCTCTGCAAGGGCTACGCGATCCTCAATCGATCATCGACGCACACGAAATCGAGCCCACTGAGGCCCTTGCAGAGCAAGGGCCCACAGAATCAACCTGTCAGACAATTCCCACGATTCATCAATGCGAAGCC
>LNEO01000403.1 GCA_001465015.1 Deltaproteobacteria bacterium Ga0077539
CTGCTCCTCCCGGTTTCCGCTGCTGTTCCAACACTTTGCCTTTGGGGCGTTGCGCATCGCGTGGGCGGCAGCGCGGGTGGGGGCTTCAGCACTGCGCCTACCGGCGTTCTGCTCACTTGGGGCGCGCGGCAGCGCGGGTGGGAGCCGCCCCGCGGCTCGATGTCGAACGTCGTTTCGTCGCTCGATTCTCAGCCCAAACGCGCTGGTTCAGCGGCTGCGGTTTCGGCGCCTATGCCTCGGTCGGGGGCTCGATCCCTGCAGACTACACCGATTCTGCGTTCATCGCCGGGGCGGCGTGCAAGGCTGTTCGAGCTGATACCGCGGACGCGCTTCGCGCAGCGATCGAGCTACGTCGTCACGGGACGTGCAGCGATCATCGTCCGCAGGCCAATCGCGGCGCATCAGCCGAGCGATCTCTTCGGCGCTCACGCCCCAGTGGCGCCAGCAGCTCACCCTGAGCGGAATCTCTCCCGAATACGTGCCCGCGTTGCCGTTGGAGAAGTGCGTCGGAGGCCGCGCGAACTCCTCGCAGCGCTTGCGAAGAAACTCACGAGAGACAGCGTCGTCCATCGAGAAGGCGCCGTTCGGAAGCGCGTGGGCGAGCTCATCTGCGCCATAGAAGATCGCGGGGCCGCAGGTGTTCGCCGCAGAGAACGCAGAGCGTTGAACGAAGTCCGGAGCGCCGTCGCCGTCCGCGTCATAGGCGATCGAGACGTCTCTCACCGCCGCGGCAGAGGGGAGCGGAGCGACCGCGCCGCCTGCGACGGAGAACACCGCCCCCGTCGTGCGCGCCGGCTCTCCGATGGCCGCGGCGTCTTCGCGCACCACGAGCGCCGCCTCGCTTACGCCGTCGCGATTGAAATCATGGATGGCCGAAAAGAACGCCACGCGCGACCGGCGCGGGTCGCTGCTCATCGGCTGCGTGGGCGTGCGGCTGCGCACGAGCGCTCCTGTCGCGGTGACGAAGGCGAGCTGCCATCGGATCTCGACGAAGCGCACCTGGCTCCCGTCGATTCGCGCGGTGCGGTTCGCGCTGACGCCGGCCTCGAGCACCCACGCGCCTCCCGCTCCGTGATGACACACGCCGAGATCGGTCGCGGCCTCAGCGATCTCGCTGTTGGCGAGCGCGCGACCGACTCGTCGACGCGCGGCTTCGGCTCGTCGTTCTTGTGCAGTGCACGCGGTCGCGACCGCAGGGGACGCGGCCGCCGCCGTGGCCGACTCGCGCACTCGCCAGCGCAGCGCAGAGGTGTCGTCGGGCAGCGGCGCGACGGCGGGCGGCGGGCGGCGCGTCGGGCCGCATGGTTCGGTACTTCGCGGAGCGCCAGCGTCTTGCGCGGAGGCGAGCGAGCTCGAGAGCGCGAGCGCGAGTGCGAGCATCGACGCTCGACTCCAGCAGAGCTGTCGTTGGTTCATTGGGATCGCCGTCGGTGTGAGCAATGTCGAGACCGCGCTGCGGTCGAGCAGCGGAGCGAGCGTAGCGCGACGAGAGATACGAAGGGTCGCGAACGCAGCCCAACGCGAGAACGACGGCACGGTCCGTGAAGCGCTCCCCGGCACGATGAGACGCACTTACCATCGTTCGCTCGAAGCGTTGTTGATCGTCGGCCTCGCGCTGTATGCCAGGGGTCGGCCCTCCGTGGCTCCAGAACCACAGACCGCGCGGATCGCTGGACACACGGTTTCAACTCGCTCGGAGGGGGATTCACAGAGTTTGCCCGCTCGTGGAGCGCAGACCGTCACGCACGCTGGCGACGGCGCGCCAGCGAGTGAGGCCGATCCGTGCGCGTCGATGGACGGCGCTCCCGGCGCGCTGACAGCGTTCGTCGAGCGCGCTCGCGAGAGGGCTTTGCAAGTCGGGCGGCTTGCGCACCGTGGACACAGCGGGCTCCCTCGCGAGTACCGTCGACTCCGCGCGTTCGCCCTCGACCCGACCCGCGACGGGGCGGGCGGAACGATCGAGCTCTGGGTCGGTCCCTTCGCGTATCCGCCTCGATGGAGCCCCGGCCGATCCGCCTGGGTCTTCGACGAGATCGTCCTCGGCGTTGGCTGCTCGAGCCGCCCTGCGGTGCTTCGCTGGATGACTCCCGACGGCGCGATCGGCGATCAGTGGGGGCTCGACGGGGGAGCGATCGACGCGCGCATGACGGACCTCCCCTCGGGACTGGTGCGCTCGATCGAAATCGAGCAGGACAACTGCGGCGTCACTGGTCTCGTCGCGGGCACTTCGACGCTGCTCGTCACCATCCGAGACGGGAGGCTTCTGCCGCGCACTGCCGTCGACGAGCACGGACGACGCGTCGCCCTCGAGCTCGAGCGCACCGCCTTTCGCAACTGGACCGCGGCCTCCCGCCCCACGAGCGCGCACTCCGCGGAGCTGCTCAGCTGGCGGTCGCACCTTCACGCCTCGTCCCGAGGGCCGGCGCACAACCGATGCATCGACGCCTACACGCGCAGCGCGTGGGACGGTCGCTGTTATCGCTCGAGGACAGCGCTCGAGCGACGGTCGGGCTCGATCGGGGCGGAGACGCACATGGAGTGCACGGCGCCGTCGCTCGACGAGTCTGCGTTCGCGAGGAGATTTCCAGCTCCGTTCTCGGTCGGTGCGGACTCAACCACGCTCGCGCCCTTCTTGGGTTGCTCGGGCTGAGGAGCCGCTCGGTCCGTCGCTGCGCGCTCCGAGCGAGGCTCGCGCCGAGAGAGAACGTCGCTTCTGCTACTGTCGCGGGATGACTCCGTTGCCCTCGGCGCTCGAAGCGCTCCTTCAGGCTCCTTCGCACGACCTCGGCGGGTTTTCTGTGGCGAGGGCGCTTCCGCAGGCGAAATGCAGGGCTGTAGGGCCGGTGGTGTTTCTCGATCACATGGGGCCTGCGGAGATCGCGCCGGGCGTGGGGTTCGACGTGCGACCGCACCCGCACATCGGGCTGGCGACGGTGACGTACCTGTTCGAGGGAGAGATCTTCCATCGAGACAGCCTCGGGGTGACGCAGCCGATCCGACCGGGCGCCGTGAACCTGATGATCGCGGGGCGAGGAATCACGCACTCCGAGCGGGCTGGAGACGAGTTTCGCGCGAAGGGCGGACGCGTTCACGGCGTGCAGCTGTGGGTGGCGCTCGAACTCTCGCGAGAAGAGTGCGAGCCCTCGTTCGTGCACTTCGCGGAGGCGTCGATGCCGACGATCGAGCGCGAGGGCGCTCGAATTCGTGTGCTGCTCGGCGAGGCGTACGGAGCCCGCTCTCCTGCGCAGGTGTCGTCGAGGACCCTGCTGGTCGACGTGCAGCTCGCGCCGGGTGCGACCCTTGTCTTGCCCGACTCTGTGCAAGACGTGGCGTTCTTCGTGGTGGACGGAGCGGTGACCGTCGATGAAATCGTGTGCGCGCGAAGGGCGCTCGGCGTTCGCGCGAAGGGCGAGTCGCTCACGGTGAAGGCCGGCGCGCAGGGAGCGCACCTCGTGCTCGTGGGCGGGGACTACGTGGACGGCCAGTACGACCGGCACCCGCGCTTCATGGAGTGGAACTTCGTCGCGTCCACGCGCGAGCGCATCGACGAGGCCAAGCGTCGCTGGGTCAACCGCGAGTTTCCCCTGGTGCCGGGCGACGAGAACGAGCGGATTCCCCTGCCGGGCGAGTGAAGTCTGTCCGACGCGCCGAACCGCGCGTTGGGCATCCCGAAGCCGCCGCTCGTTCGATGGACTCACTTCGATCGATGGATTCGTGGCGTGGTGTATGCCCACTCGGCGTCGATCACCATGCGGACATCGGGCCGATGTCGGTCACCGGGTAACCAGCCCTGGTGAGCATCTGCGCGGCGGCGCTGCGAGCGCCCGAGCGGCAGTAGAGCACGACGTGTCGGGGCTTCGGGGCGACCTCGTTGATGCGCGCGGCGAGCCGAGAGAGCCAGCGATCGCGAAGAAGGGTTCGAGCCCGGCGCGCGTCTCGATACGCGCCCGTCGTCTGCGCACCGTCCTGCGGCGCCGCGGCAATTTCGCCGGAGCGAGGGCCGCGTTGCTATCTTCGCCGCGAGATGGCGAGCAAGACAAAGGTTCCGTTTGCGCTTCACGACACGGTCCGACTCTCTGGGTCGATGGCGATCCCCGACGGGAGCCGAGTTTCGCTCTCTCCGACGGGCGCGATCGCGATCGTGCAGCGCGGGGACATGTTTGGTGGCGCGGCGTCGATTCGCCCATCGCTCGAGGCAAACCCGGTCTGGCAGAGAGACGCGCAGGCCAAAGGCTGGTGGGACTCTGTCTGCTGGTCGCTCGACGGATCACGGTGGGCCGCGGGGTTCGAGCGCTGGGAGGGCGATCAACGACGGGGAGGCGTCGTCGTCGGCGACGCCGCGAGCGGCAAGATCGTCCGCGAAGTCGACCTCCCCACGGGCGCGCCCGTCACCATCAACCACCAAGGAAAGAGCGCCGCGCTCGTCGCGTTTTCGCCGGACGCGAGCACCCTCGCCTGGCGCGGAAACCAAGGCGACCAAGGGCTCGTGACGCTCCTCGACGTGGGCAGCGGGCGCGTGACTTCGACGCAGCTTCCGCAGGGTGAACACGACCTGTTCGCCCACGCGTTCAGCGACGATGGAGCGCTGTACACCGTCGCCAAGGCCATCGCCGAACAGGGCGGGACCGCGCGCTGGCGCGCCGACGGGACATCGGTCGACCGACGCTGGGATTGGGCTGCGGGCTGCGCGGCCGTCCCCTCGCGCCGCGGCGTGTGGTCGCTCGGAATGTACGGCGTCGTGTGGCGCGTCGGCGAAGAGCACCGGGGCGCGTTTGTTCCTGCGAAAGAGCGGCGATTGGCGCGGGCGCGAGCGTTGCGCGATCGCGCGACGCACAAGTGGGACGTCTCGTTTCTCGATCACGCGATCGCGCGCATCGAGCGCGACGAACGCTCGTTTTGCTGGGAGACGAACACGGATCGCGCCCGCTGGGGTCCAGCGCCCGAGAGCATGGAGGGCGCTCGCTGCTTCGACACCGAGCTTCTCTGGGAGTGCGGCGCCGCAGCGCGCGTCGACGACGACTCGATCGTCGTGACCGACGGAGTCTCGGTGCTGCTGTTTCGCGAGCGCGACGGGCAACTGCCGTGCGAGGTGCTCGTCGACGACCTCGAGCGTTGCAGCCCGCGCGTGCGCCGCATCGTCGATGTGTCCGTCTCGGGCTCGACGTTGGCGGTGCTCTGGAAGAAGAGCGCGTCCGCGAGCGTCTTGTCGCTCTTCGCTCTCGATTCGAAGTAGCGCTGAGCAGGGAACCGGATTTGGGCGCGACAGCCCTGGTATTCGTGAGGGAACAACGCGTACGCTCGCTCGCCTGACGGCCAGAGGTCGAGCCCTCATC
>LNEO01000404.1 GCA_001465015.1 Deltaproteobacteria bacterium Ga0077539
GCCAAGGGGCCGGGCAACAACGCACCTGCGGTGCGGAGCGCAGCGGGCTCGCGCCCGCAGCTACTCATCGCACCGATATTCAAGACAAGTGGCTCGCCCGCGGTTCTCGATCTGGATCCGAGCATCGACACACGGAGGCCTGCCACCGCTGCCTGTCAACGCATTTCGCCAGTCATTTCGCCAGTTATTTCGCCAGTTATTTCGCCAGTTATTTCGCAGGATGATCGCAGCGGAACCTGCGCTCGCAGGCCCCTCGCTCTGGCGTCGATGGTGTCGACGCGATCGTTTCGAACGAGGACCGTGGGCGAGTGACTCGTCGTT
>LNEO01000405.1 GCA_001465015.1 Deltaproteobacteria bacterium Ga0077539
CTCTGGCCGTCAGGCGAGCGTGTTGCCGCTTGGGTGTTGACGCCGCTACTGATTTTCCTGCGGATGTGCACTTTCGAACCGAAATCCGGTTCCCTGCTGAGCGGTCACGGTGCGCTGAAATGATCGGCGGGGGCCCTCAGGGCACGCTGAGCGAGACGAGGACTTCCGTACGAAGCTGCGCATCGTCGGTGGTGGTGGGGTCGTCGAGGTAGTGCTCACGCACGAAAGCGGGCTCTTCGTAGCCTCGCTCGTGCGTCCACGCCAGCAGCGCGTGGTGCGCGAGCGCGAGGGATTCGTACGGGCCCGTGTGTACGGTCACCGCACACGAGCGAGCCGGCCAACGTTCGATGGTCACGCCGGCGTCACTCAACGCGCGCGTGTCGCGCTCGGTGAGGTCGCCGCTGACCCCGCAGAACACGATGAGATCGAGCGTCTCGCTCTTGGATGCCAGGGGAAGAATGCTGCCAACCGGGTCGAGCAGCGAGCGCCCTGCGCGCGCGAGCGCCTCGCCGAGCGAAGAGACCATTGAAAACGTGTGCTCTTCGAGCGCCTCGGAGTCACACGTCGAGCGAGCCGAAGCGACGACGAGCTCGGGCTCGTCGCGGGTCGAGATCGCGTAGGGCAAGAGGGCGCCGTCCCCTGACAACAGGGCGTCGAGCGAGCGAAGAGAGCGCTGCGCTCGGCGTAGCTGCCGTTCGACGCGGGCGCGCTCGGCGGCGAGCAGCGCGGCGAGCTCCGTAGCGCGACTGTCCCGCTGCGCGTCGAGCAGCGCCCGTACGCGCTCGACGGGAACGTCCAGCGACCGCAGCATCGCAACGACCACCGCGTCTCTCACTTGCTCTCGGCGATACGAGCGATAGCCGGTGCGCGGGTCGACCTCCGCGGGGCTCAACAGCCGTTGTTCGTCGTAGAAGCGCAGCGCCTTGATCGACAGTCGGCAGAGCCGCGCGAAGCGGCCGATGTTCATCGTTCGAGGTGCGGGCATCGAGCGCATGGGACGCGATTCGATTCCTACCGCATCGGCCCGTGCGTTTGTTGCTGGACTCTCCCCTTGGGGGAGATCCCAGTGTTGGCGGGGTCGAGCAAAGAAGCGCTCGCGAGAAGGAGCAGTGGACCCCAATGATTCAGAGCATTCATCCGGTTTTGTGCGTTCGTTCGGTGGCCGCGTCGCGCGATTTCTACCGATCGTTGCTGGATCTTTCAGTGGTGTTCGACTCCGGCTGGTTCGCGCAGCTGCAGTGCGAGCACGCGCCGTCGCAGCAGCTCGGGCTTCTCGAAGCTGGGCACGACACGGTTCCCGCGGGGTTTCGCAAGGCCCCGCAGGGAGTGCTGGTGACCATCGAGGTGGACGCCGTGGACGCCGTGTACGAGCGAGCGACGCAACGCTCGCTCGAAATCGCGCTCTCGTTGAGGGACGAAGACTTCGGGCTTCGGCACTTCATGACCGTCGATCCAGACGGTCTGCTCGTGGACATCGTGCAGATGATCGCTCCCTCCAAGGAATACCAAGAGCACTACGCGCCAGGCGTCGCAGGTTGAGCGCGGCTCACCGCTGACGTGCGCGGGTGATCGCGACGTTCTGAGCGTCGCTCACGGAAGTCCCAGCTCGGTCCGGTGCTCTCTGGTCGCGCTCGCTGCGCGCTCGTCGTTCGCGCCCAAGAAGCGTCCGTATCCGCGCTGCGTGCCGACTTCGTCGAGCACGCCTCCGTCACGCACGGCGACGCGCCCGTTGACGAGCACCAGCGGCACCGTCGCGTCGTTGCGTCGCACCATGCGCGGGTACCCGCCAAACTCGTTGATCTTCGCTTCGTGCGTCTCGAGCAGCGTGTGATCGAGCCGCGCTGGGTCCACGACGACGATGTCGGCGCGTCGGTTCTCGGCGATCGTCCCTGTGTCGATCCCGAGCCAATCGGCGATCTCGCTGCTCAGCTTTTGCGCTGCGCGCTCGATCGAGAGGAACTCGACTCCCTCGCGCTGCGCGTCGCGGGCCATCTTCAACAAGCACAACCCGAAGTTGTAGAACGCCATGTTGCGAAGGTGCGCGCCGGCGTCGCTGAATCCGGGCTGCACATCGGGGTTCGCCATGATCTTGCGAAGGTGCTCGGGGCGGTCGTTGGCGATGCGCGTGTACCAACGCAGCTTCTCTCCGTGCGCGACGCACAGGTCCAAGAAGCACTCGACCTCGTCTTGTTTTCGCTCGCGCGCGACCTCGCGAAACGTCCTGCCCACGACGGACGAGTCGGGGCACGCGACGATGCGCGTCGTCCCGAAATCCCGGTGATACACCCGCGGAGCGACCATGCTCGTCCACTGACGCCGAAACCACGAGCGGTATTTTTGTGTGCCGAGCAGCGCGCGTCGCTCGGCCAGCGCGCCGAGGTGCAGCGCGGCCGTCCCCGCAGAGAACTCTTCGAAGATCGGCGCGTCGAGCCCGTCGACGTACAGGTCGAACACCATCGGGAGGCCTTGCCACTTCACGTCGCCGCCGAACGCTCCGTTGGTGACCCGCGTGAGCGCCGCGATGGCCTTGTAGACGAGGCGATTGGACCGGACGTCCGCGAGCGACACCATCGAGAGCTTCAGCGGCGGCCGCCCGCCGAGCGCCGCGCTCTCAGCGAGATAGAGCAGCGTGTCGTACTTCGCCGAAATGTTGGGAATGCCCTGCAGCACCCGCCGCTCTCTTCGGACGATGGCGCTCAGCGCGCGAAGCTCGTCCCAGCTCGCGAACGTCGAGGGCAGGGGCTTCGAGCGAAAGCGCGAACCTCCGAGCTTGTCCCAGCGATTGGTGTTGATCGAGAGCCCGAGAAACCCCGCGTCCAGCCCCTCTTCGACGAGGCGCTTCATCGTCGCGAGCTCCTCGGGTGACGGGCGCACGCCGTCGCTCACCGAGCGCTCGAGCCCCATCGCGAACGCGCGCACATCCGAGTGCCCGACGAAGGCGCTCACGTTGGGCCCGAGGGCGACGTCGTCGAAGTGTCGCCGGTAGCCGCGGAGGTCGCTCCACGATTTGATCCGCGAAAACAGTGGCAGAACGTGCTCGTACGGGATCCCCTCGACCCGCGTGAACATGTCCGCGATGTCCTCGGGCGACGAGAGAGCGGTGCCGAGCGAGCAGCTGCCGAAGAGCACTGTGGTGTTTCCGTGGCGCAGCGACTCGCCGAGCGACGGCGCGGCCTCGACCTCTGCGTCGTAGTGCGTGTGCACGTCGATGAAGCCCGGCATCACCCACTTTGCGGACACGTCGTGGACGCAGGTCGCGAGCCCGTCTTCGATGCGCGCGTCGATCGCGCTGACCACGCCGTCGCGGATTCCCACGTCGGCTACGCGAGGAGCGCTGCCTCGGCCGTCGAACACCGTTCCCCCGCGCAAGACGCAATCGAACCGAGCGTCCCTCGCGATCGCTTTGCCTGTCATACAAACGAGTGTCGCACGAGCCGGGGCCCCTAGCCTGCGCGCCGCGAGCGAATGGACCGCAGCGAACTCGTCGCGTTCGAGTCGCGGCATGGGGCGAAGACGGGGACGGTCCTCGGGTGCCAGGTATCCGGGTGCCAGGTATCCCAATGAATCGTTGAGTTCTCGAGGACCGTCCCCGGGCACTCTGAGCGCTCGTCCACGGCGCGATCGAACGCGCCGGGCGCACGACAGGCACTATCCGCAGCCCACACAATCAAACGGGACCGTGATCTTCAGCCGGTTCGATCGCGTGATGCGTCAGGATCAAGTCGATCACGCGATCACCGATCGCCACGAATCTGTCCGGCGCGACGCGCGCGATCCACTCGATGACGTTCCCCATGTATCCAATGCCTCGGTTTGCAGCGGCTTCACGCAGCGCCTCCACGGCGTCATCGAAGTCGTCGGACTTCAACCGATCGCTCAGCGCTTGCCTCGGATCGGAGTAGCTCGATTCCGCGGGGGCATCGTCGACGTCGACGCTTCGAGCGGCCGCTGTGTATTCAAAAAAGGGACTGGTATCCGGAGAAAACCCCGACGGGAAGCGCTCGCCCGAAGCGTAGTGTTGCTCGAACAGCGCCACGAGCAGCGCGTGCGACGACGGATCGGGTCCGAGCATCGCCTCGATCCACCAGGGACCAGGGTCGACCACCCAATCGAGCGAGCCCTCAGCGAGCTGGGCGGAGCACCGCTCGCGCAGCGCTTCGCTGCTGAGCTGCCAAGCGTTGCGCGCAGGATCTCGTCCAGGCTGCGAGTAGTATCGGCGAACCGCCACGAGGTTCGAATCGAACCTGCGGTCGAGCGGGCAACCGAGCTGCACCCATCGATCGTTGCTCGCCGCGACCAGCTCCAGCGAATTGGTTCCAGGGGGCCAGACGGACACCAGCGACGCGCATGCCCGCGCGCTGCGGTGGACGTGCGCCAACATCCGATCTCGTTGCGAATCGCTCGCCCAGGGCCAGGTCTTCGTGTAGGCGGTTGGGCATCGTCCGACGAGAGCGTCGATCCAGCGCAACCGATCGGGCGACGATGCGAGTTCCAAGAGCAACCCTAGCGTCGACAACGCCTCAGAGAGATTCAGGACAGTCTCGCGTGTCGCGTGGAGCGGCTCGAGCTCGTCGAGCGTCTGGTCGATCGTTGCGTCGAAGCACGCGTCCGCGGCGGCGAGCCAGCGCCGTACGGTCGCGCCAAACGCGCTCTCGATCGCGACGACGCCTCGTTCGATCAACGGATAGGCGAAGCGAATCGCCGCGGGGTTCTTCGGCGAAAACCACCAACAGCGAAAGTGATCTCCTTCCCGGGCAGCGTCGTCGACCCGGCTGGTCTTCGCCCGCGCATCGATCCACGCGCGAGCTCGTCGCTCGCTGATGGCCCACGTGCGCTCTTGAAGCGACGGGGGCAACAGCGCGCCGTCGAACGGCTCTTCGCTTCGCTCGATGATCGCGAGCGCTCGCGCGAAGCACTCGTCGGCGCGGTCCTGGCTGCTCCATTGCGCGAGCGCGAGCCACTCGTTGGCGCGAGCGTCGCGTCGCTCGAGCACGGAGTATGTCCACTGCGCGAGCTCTGCTCGGGCCTCGGGCGTCGCCCGACCGATCACCGCGTGTGTCGTCGTTGGATGCGGCGCGACCGACACTTCGATGCCGTCGAACGATCGTCGCGAAGGCTGCTCGATCAGCCGACGAAACTGCTGTTCGGCGAGCGAGTCGTGACCGAAGTGCGAGCACAAGAGCACATACGATTCGCGCAGGTCGAACGAAGGTTCGTCGTTGTCTACGGCGACGAGCCTCGGGCCATCGAACGTCGCATCGCGCAGCTGGCCGCTCGACTCGCTGAGCAACGCGAGCACCAGGCGCGTCGCATCCGGCGCTTGCAGCCAGGGCCAGATCGACCGGGCTCTCGCCAGGTCGTCGTCTTGCCATAGGTAGTCGAGAAACCAGCGACGCGACGACGATCCGAGCAACGCCCGTAGCGGCAGCGATCTGCGCGTCGGATCGAAGGCGTCGTAGAACGCGCTCGAAACCGAGTACCCGTCGACGTCACCCACGAATCTGTCCCACTCTCGAATCGACTCGATGACCACCCCGAGACGAACTGCTGTGAGCGGAGTCATCAACCTCGAATCGTCGGACTCGCACAACACGCGGCGCGTCGACTCGGGGATGGCTTCGATCGCCGCGTCGATCGCGAACGACGGCATCGAATACCGCAGCGCTCGAAGGGCGTCCCTCGGTCCAACGCGCCGATCGAGCATCGCGTCGATCACGGCTGCGGGATGCATCACGGGATCGCGAACGGGAAAATCGCACTGCTCGCAGCAGTACACGTGCGCTGCGGCGTCGTTCACGACAACGTCGACGAGGTCCTCGAGCGATCCGCTCTTCGCGAAACGCGACTCCGGATGTTCGCCAGGACGGTAATCCCCACGCGCCGCTCGGATCGCTCGCACCCATCGATCGACCAAAGCGCGGTGTCGGTCGCTTACCACCGGCGCGGTCTGCGCACTCGAGGAGAGCTCCGCAAGGGAGAACATTCGCGACCCGGTACGGCGTTGGCGCTCACTGACAGTGCGGCGCGGTGAGACGATCGCGTCTCGGCAGCGTCGGGCCGTCGAGCGCGGCGAGTCGACGGGCGATCGGGCTGCCGTTGGCTCGCGCGTGCACCGACCGCGGTTGGATGTCCCATCCCCTCGATGTCGTGCCAGTGTTCGCGTCGAGGTCGTGAACAGGAGAACGCGGGGAGCGCGCGCTCCCGTGGTCGACGTCGCTCGTACTGGCTGTGACGCAAACGCAGTGCGGCAGAGCGCAGCCCGAACAGGTCGCCTCCTGGCAGTGTCCCGCGGATTGGGTCGCGCTCGACCGCGGCGGGTGCGGGCCGATCTTGATTGCGTGTGCGCCAGGAGCGCCGAGCGTGCGCGTGCGCAGGGATCGACCGATCGACGCCGAGAGACAACGGCGCGCCCACCGCGGCGATCACGCGCTCGACCGACGGTCAGTGGTCCGGGCCGTGGAGCGCTGGGAGCCGCGCGCCCGACGCAGCTTGGGCTCCAGCGGCGGCGGCGGAGCTCGCGGCTCCGTGGGTTCCCGCGGTCGGGATCACCGAGTGCGCACACGGGTGGACGCGCGCTGCCGACGGGAGCTGCGCGGCGCCGGTGCCTTCCGCGTGCGAGGGAGGGAGGTTCGCGAGCGTGGGGCGCTGCGTTCCTGCGGCGGAGTGCGTCTCCATCGAGAGCGTGACGACGCCGGTCGGGGCGCATGTTCGGTACGTCTCGGCGAGCGCGACGAGCGAGGGTGACCGGTCGCGCGCGAGTCCGTTCGCGACGATCGGTCGCGCGATGGAAGGAGCGCCGGCTGACGCGTGGATCGTGCTCGACGCAGGGGCGTACCGCGCGACGCTGACCGCGGGTCATGCTGTGAATATTCTCGGCGTTTGCGCATATCGCGTGACGATCGAAGGGGACGCGAGCGCGCCTACGTTGACCGCGGGCCCGGGCGCGTCGGTGCTCTTTCGCAACGTGAGCGTGCGCGGCGCGAGCGAGCTCGGGGTGATCGCGGCGAGCGCAGGAGCGTCGGTCACGCTCGAGGACAGCGCGATCACCGGCGGCGTTGGATACGGAGTGTTCGCGACGGGCGCAGGCACGAGCGTGACCGTGGTGCGCAGCGCGATTCGGGCGATGCGCGCCCGGAGCGACGGCCGCCGCGGCTGGTCCGTCGACGGCGAGGGCGGCGCACGTGTGCGCGTCGAGCAGTCACACATCGGCGACGGGACGAACATCGGCGTCAACGCGAGCGGACGCGCGACGAGCGCGACCGTGGTGGACACCGTGATCGAGTCGATCCGCACGGGGAGAACGCCGGGCCAGGGAATCGGCCCGACGAGCGCTCGAACACTGGGCTCTTCGTGCGCAGCGCTTCAGCCGTGCGCTGCGTGCGGTGCGCGATACGAGGGGCATCCTACGGGTTCATGGTGGCCCGAGGCGCGCTCTCGATGGAGGACGGAGCGATCACCGAGTCGCTCGACGCAGCGGGGTTGGTGCAGTCGGGCGCCGCGCCCGTGTCGCTCGTGCGCGTCGGGATGAACGGCAACGCGCGCAACGAAGTGCTCGACGGAGCGCTGCCCGACGTCGCCTTCGCGCTGCCGACGCCGCTCCGGTGACCGAGCCCACCGTCGGGTGAACATCGTCGCTCCACACTCGGTCGAGTTGTCGGCGATCGAAGACGGGGACTCACGTGAAGTAGTTGCTCTTCACCGCGCTTCCCATTCGCTGCATCGTGCGTCGTCCTCGATCGCGAAGGAGCCCCAGTCCTTGCTCCGCGGGCAGCGCCTGCGCCGCGCGCGCGATGGCGATCACGTCGTCGATGCTTCGGGCGCTGCTTCGAGCGAGCGGAGCTTCCACGATCCGAAGCGCGTGCGTCGCGTCGGGCTCTTCGTCGGCTTCGGCGACGACGACCTTCTGTGTGTCCGGGTCGAACCGCATCGCTCCGCCCGACCACGGCTCGACGCGAGACTGAACGAGCATCGTGGTGAAGTCTGGCGCGTAGGGAAAAGGGTTGACCCAGTTGCTCGCGTGCGCCCACAGACGCTGGCCAGGCCGGTGCTCGGACAACGCGCGCAGGACGTCGAAGTCGCCCACGCTGTCGAGGTCCGCGATCACGACGAGGCCGTCGCTCTCGGCGCCTTCGCTCCACGAGGCGAGCGGCAGCGCGAGGAGCTGCGACGTCGCGCGCGCGAGGATCCGGCTCGATCGATCGGGCCCGGCGATCACGCGCGGAATTCGCAGTTCGAGCGCGGACGCGACGCTCTTGAGCGCCTCGATTCCCTCGCGCATCAGCGTGTAGTTGTCGCTGAGCCACGCGTACCGGCCCCTCATCGGCTCGTCGTAGCCCTCGGGAGACTCGTGCAGCAGCAGGCTCGCGTTGATCGTAGCGTGCCAACCCGTGAGGTCGCGATCATCGAGCCTCGTGACAGCGCGCAGCGCGCGAGCGCGCGCCAGCATCGGGTCGAGCTGAGCGCACGCCTTGGGCAGCTCTTCGCCGACCGACGCGCGGTCGATGGACGCGAGCGAGCGTTCGCTCTCGTCGATCCGCCCGCACATCAGCAGGTTGAAAGCATAGAGGTAGCGACACCACGGGTCGGAGTCGCAGAGTCGCGAACGCTCGAGCTCGAACACCGCGGCGTCGTTGCATCCCATCGCCTCGAGGTTGGAGCAGAGCTCGGTGACGAGCCCCTGCGCCCTGGGAGCGATCGAGATCGCCCGCGCGAGCAGCGCAGCGGCCGCCGTGTAGAACCGCTCTTCGTAGAGCGCAAATGCAGCGTCGTAGAGCGCTTGCGGGTCGTCCGGCGATGCAGCGACGCGGTCGAGCGCGGGCTGCGCTGCGCTCTCGCCGAGCGCGCGGCCCAGCCTGGCGAAGAGCGCGAGCATGCGCGGTCCGTGCACACTCGCGACGAGCATCGCGTGGTACGAGAGGAGGGGACGCAGGGCGTTCCACGCGTCTTGCGCGCGGCCTTCGGCGAGATGGGACTCGATGAGTGCAAAGTCAGGGTCTGACACGGGGCGCGACGGTGACCACGGGCGACGGTCTTGTCGAGTGCGCGGCCGGATCGACGGAGTGTTGGCTGGGTTGCGAGGGATTTTCTGCGACCGAGGGGGTGTTGCCAGGCGCGAGTCGAGGACGTAGCAGCCTGGACGCGTGACACCGAGCGACGAGCGCGAGCGGATGGGGTTGTGGATCCAGCGGCAGCGCGACGAGAGCGCGGCGCTGCTCGCGTTCGAAGCGCGAATCCTCGACGCGCAGCTCGCGCTTCGAGCGTCGGACGAGAGCGATCGCGCCGACCGAATCGAGGCCCTCGCGCGCGCGCACATCGAGCAACAATTGAGCGCGGTGCCGTCACGGGGCTTCGACGCCACCACCGTCGCCGACTCGATTCGACGAGCGCTGGTCAGCGTGGACCGAGCGACCGAGCGACCGAGCGCCCGGTCCTTGTGCTGCGCGCTCAGCGTCCCTCGACGCGGTAGAGCGCAGCCCCTTGATACCAACGTTGGCGCGCGTCTCGAAAGCCGCCTGGGACGATGCGCGGGCTCCTTCGAAACAGCGCTCCCAGCATCTCCGATTCGATCGGACGGCTCGTCCACGACCCGTCGCTCTGCAGCTCCGCCAACGCCAACGTCGGTGTCGTGCTCGACGGAATCGCCGCCAGGACAGTCGTCTCGTTCGTCGTGAGCTCGGTCACGCCGACCGCGCGTTCGACGGGCTCGAAGGCGCTGCCGTTCCACCGACGGAGGCCTGCCCAGACAGCGTTGGGCCCAGAGCCGAAGATGAACTCTGCCTCTCGAATCGTCGCGACCGATCGAAAGCCGCGCGTCGCGTCGCCGCGGTACACAGAGCCACCACGGGTCTCGAACCACACGTCGTCGCTCGCCGCCACCCACACGCGAGTGATCTCGTAGATCGACGGCTCTGCGACCGCGCGCCAGTCGCGTCCATCGAAGTGCCACAGCCCCTTCGGCGCGGTGATCGCCCACACGTCCTGCGCGCTCGCCACGTGCATGTCGATGCGATTGGTGTCTCCCACGCTCGAGCGCAACGATAGAACCTCGACCCACGCGCGCTCGTTCAGCGCAAACGCTCGCGGCGGCACGGTTGCTGTGACGGCCCACACGAGCTCAGGCGAGGCGGCGTACACCTTGTCGATCGCCCCCTCTGAAAGCGGTGGAAGTTCGCTGCGAACGCCACCACGCAACCGGATGATCGTCCCGCTTCCTCGCTGTTGCCACACGAGCACGTCGTCCTGACCGATCGCCGTCACGAAGCTATGGGCCGCGGGCGTCTGAGGTAGAGCCAGCCTCGGCTGCACCGAACGGCCGTCGTACCGAAGCACGAAGTCTTGCCGTTCGCCGCTGCCTCGATTGCTCGCGGCGCGAACAACGAAGTGAACGTCGCTCTCCGAGGTCGCCGCGAGCGAGCCGAACGCTTCGAAGAAGAACCCCGCAGGGAGCCCGAAGTCCGAGCCGCCGTCGAGCAGCTTGCGCTGCGCGCGCCCGCTCCACGTCACGATTTCCGAGCGCGCTTCTTGATCGAACGGGCTCACGACCGCGACCATTCTCCCGCCGTTGAGCGCGACGGGAGGTGGATCGAGCTTGGGCCGACGCAGCGAGATGCTCGTCCAACGCTCGTCTTCGTACATCCACACTTCACCGCCGACGATCGCGTAGTGCTTGCCTCGCACGTTGCAGTCGAGAGTCGTCGCTGGCGCTCCCGACGGAAACTCCGGCGTCAGCAGCGCGCCCCGGCGGCGTCCCAATCCTGTCGCCGACGCGACCCAGCCCTCGTTCGCTCCTGTGTCGCACGCGTCGTGCACGCGGCGACTGTGATTGCGGTCCGCGCCCCAATTGAGCGGACTCCAACGTTCTCCATCGAAGTGAAGCGCGCCGTCGCCGATGAGATACGCGCCAGCCCCCGTCGTCAGCCGCAGCGGGGCAGGAGCGCTGCTCGATCGCAACATTGGGCTCGAAGTCCACTCGCTCGCAGACCGTCGGCGGCGCGCGATGACACCCGTGCCGCCCGATTCATCGCGCGAGGCCAACCACACGGATTCGTTGTCTGGGGCCTCGCTCGACGAAACCACTTCGACTTGCAAGAGGGGTGGGGCGTGCGCGGCGACGAGCTGACACCCATCCTCGCTCACGACCTCGAGACCACGATTGGTGAAGGCCCACACCGCGTTGGCCCCGTGCGACGCGACGACCCGCTGGATGCGGGCCTCTGGGCAACGAAGGGGCGCTCTCAGCGCGGATGCGTCCAATCGCTGCACCGCTCCGTCGTGAACGATCCAGATCGCGTTTCGCGCGACGTGCACCTGATCCGTTGGGTCGTAGGTGATCTCGTGTACGAGCCGCGAACCCGCTCTGCCGAGCGCGGTCCAACGCGTCACCGACGGCGTTCCGCCCTCGAAGCGCGCGATCACGACGGCATCGTCGAAGAGCTGATACACGGCGCTGGTGTCGAGCACCCTTCCCGTAGGAAAAGGCTGCTCCGGCAACATCCAAGTCTGCCAGCGGCCCCCGTCGAAGCGTCGAGCGTAGATCGGCCCGGTCCGAAGGACAGGAAAAGTGAACCTCCCGTAGACGATCACGCGAATGTCGGCGGCGCTTTGCACGAAGACCGAGCCGATCAGCTGCTCGTCTTCGTCGAGCGTCGCGGCCTCGTCGAGCAGCGGGAGCAACGCCGCCCCGCGCTCGTCGAGTCTCACAATGTCGACGAAGCGTCGACGAGCTTCGGGGCGCCCGACCACCACGATGAGCGCGCCGTCTCCGAGCACGGTCTCGCTGACGACTCTGCTCACCGGGAAGGGAAGCGACACGGGCGCGCTCCAGACGGCTCCGTTGAATCGTCGGTACGACGCGCCGCTTTGCCCCCATACGTTGTTCGAAGCCGTGGCTCCAACGACGCGGTCGATGGGCGGACCGGCCGCGACGGAGTGGCTGTTCACCCAGGCTCCGTTGAAAAGATGGGCGACACCCGGCGGGCGAAGGCCGTCTCGCTCGAAGTTGAACCACACGTCGTCGGTGTCGACGGAGACAGGCCGCGCGAGGGTCGCGCGAAACGGTAGCGGCCACTCGAAGCAGAATCCTCGGACGCACGCGGGCTCCCTCGGCGCCGTTGGCGCTGCCAACGGCCGCTGTTCGACAGCGGGCGTCGACGATGAACAGCACGGCATGCTCGTGGCGACGATCGTGGCAACGATTCCAGTGAGTGCCGAGTTCGACCGGTGCATGGATACCCTCCCAAATCGTGTGCGTTCGAATTGTACACAAAGCGTACTCGGGTCTGCCGATCGAGCAACGGAGAAGCGCCCCCCGTCCGTGCACCACCGGTACGCCGCAGCAAGGGGAGAGAGGGGAGGAGAGAGGGGCATAGGCGCCGAAAACTCCACGGCATAACAAGCGAGTTGGAGTTGCAAATCGAGAGACGAAACGACGTTTGTCACCAAGCCGCGCGGCAGCGCGGGTGGGGGCCGCCGCGCGGCTCGATGTCAACCGTCGTTTCGTCGCTCGATTTGCAACTCCAAGTCGCTGTTTGTGTCGTGGAGTTTTCGGCGCCTATG
>LNEO01000406.1 GCA_001465015.1 Deltaproteobacteria bacterium Ga0077539
CACCTTCCGCCGGGAGTCTTCGAGCGGCGCCCAGCACGGGGTTTGTTAACCCCGTGCGAGCCACCCCTCTTTTCATTGGGTCCGCTGCCTCGCCGCTGAAAATCCAGCGCATTCGAGGCAGGTGATGAATGATGAGAGCTCGCTGCTGCGCCGCCGCTCGCTGCCGCGCCCCGGCTGTCGTATGGGAGTAGATGCACCCATCCGCGATCAGAGGGTCACCACCCGGCTACGTAGCCGAACTTTCGGCTACGTAGCCGAACTTTCGGCTACGTAGCCGGGTGGTGAAGAAGTGGTCCGAGGCGAAGGCGGAGCGATACCCGTGTCCGACCTCGACGAAGAAGAGATCCGCGCAGCGCGGATGAAGCTCGCGACCAACGTGAAGAAAGCCGCCAGGCGCGACCCCGAGCGACGCAAACAACTGGCGCTCGCGGAGAAAGCGTCAAGAGCCCTGAGCAAGCGGCTGGGCGCGAAGGTCACGGTCACGGCGAAGCGAGACGGCGATCGATGGGCGTTCACCCTCGTGACGAGCGCCGCTGGTCTCGATGCGCTGCTCGCGCGCGTGACGATCATGCGATGACGAACGAGGGCGTCGACAACACGCTCGACCTGTGGTCTTTCTTCGGCAACGCATGACGGTCATCCGATTCGAAATCGTCCCTTCGCGAGCGCCCGATGTGTCGAGGACCGTCGAGCTCTTGGACGCTCACACGCTTGGCGACTTGCACTTCATCGTGCAGGACGCGTTCGAGCTCGACAACGATCACCTGTATTCGTTTTATCTCTCGAACATCGAAGGAGACTCATCCGGCGAGTACACGAGCGGGATGACTTCGAGGACGCGCGCCCGCGCCGCGTCCGACGCGACGCTGAGCTCCCTCGATCTGCCCGTCGGTAAGCGCTTCTTGTACCTCTTCGACTTCGGCGACAACTTGCTGCACCACATCGCGGTCGTCGCGCGCGTCGATGTCGAGCCGAACGCCGAGTACCCGCGCGTCGTCGCCCAGCGCGGCCCAGCACCCGCGCAGTACGAGCCCTTCGATGACGACGAAGACGCGGACGCCGTGCCTGAGGACCTGAAGTCGCTCGCATCGAAGCTCGTCGCGCTCGAACGCGAACTCGACGCCATCGACCAGAAGTCGTTGCCCGACGACGACGAGCTCGATGACGATGAACTCGAGGACGAGGAACTCGAGGACGAGGAACCGCCTGTGGAGCCGCTTCCGCCCGAGTGGTTGAATCGCGCGTCCGCGCTCGCGACAGAAATCCTCGAACGCACCGAGCGCGAATCCGGTACGTTCGGACCGCTCCGTAGCCGAAGCGGCGTCGACACGACGTCGTGGCTTCAAGCGCTCCTCGCCGAACTGCAGCGAGCCAACCGCACCGACGATGCGATCGCGATCGCGTCGCGCGCGGAGCGTGTCGCGATGCCGCACTTGTTTCGCGCGGAGCGAGCGTGGATGCTCGCGCTCGCAGGACGCGCAGAGGAAGCGCGCGCGTTGTTCGAGGCGAACCTCCGCGACTTTCCAGACGAGCTCGACGTCGTGCTCGGCGCGGGAGATTGTGCGGCGGAGCTCAATGACTCCGCGCGCGCCGAGGCCATCTACCGCGACGCCCTCGGGCGCACCGGGCGCAGCCTCCGAGCGCGCGAAGACGTCACCAGTCGACTCGCGGCGCTGCTCGAGACGGCGGGACGCCACGATGAAGCCCGAGCGCTCGAGAAAGAAACCGACGCCATCCGCTACGCCGCGCGCAAAGATGGGCTTCGTCTGCCGGATCCGAGTCCCAAGCCCGCCCCCAAGGCCGCCCCCGCCCCCGTGAAGCGCAGCGAACCCAAAGTGGGCCGCAACGACCCGTGTCCGTGCGGAAGCGGCAAGAAGTACAAGAAGTGCCACGGCGCTTGATCAACGCACCGCCAACACAGCATCGCCGTTGAATAGACCGGCGAACGCACGGTGCGGCGCGGTGTGACGGGCGCGTCCTCGCACCATCGGGCAGAGGATGAGGAGAGGCAACGGGCATTCGGGTCGCCGTCCGCTCACGCGTGCCAGACCCACCTCCGTTGGATGTCCTATCCCCAGCGCGAGCGATCGAACAACAGCGACGCGCGAAAGAGCTCTTCGCGGCGGTCACCTCCACCGATCGATGACGCTGACCGCTTCGAATGCGAATGCTGCCGCCGAGTTCGCTCGCATTACGTCGGATCTGGTCGAGCGGCACTCGGTGCAGAATGAACAGGGCAGCGATCCATTGCGCCGCCGCGAGCACGCGCTCTCGCTCGTCGTGATTGTTCTTCTGCTTCGCGGTCTGGAGCGGTCGTCGAACCCCGTGCCGACGAAGCGACACCACGTCGACGGCGTCTGTGCCTCGAAGTGCTTCGACTGCGTCTCGCAGCAACTGCGGTCGAGAGAGACCCCCAAATCCTCGGTGCACGAGATCCGCGAGCGCGGCGTTCGCGTCGTTGATTCCCTGCTGCTCGAAGTACGAGCGAACGTCGCCGAGAGAGAGAGGTGTGACCGCTCAACTCGTGGCGAAGCGATTCAACGAGCGCGACCGCGGTCAGCGAAGACTCGTCGGAGGATCGGACATCCAACCGCCGTGCGTCGCCCACGCGTCCGCTGTCGGCGACCCGATCGCCCGTTGCCTCGTCTGCGCCCTTGGGCCCTTTGCTGCCGCGCCGCGATCGTCCCGCCGCCCCGCACCGTGCGTCTGCCGCTGTTTTCACAGGCGATTCTATGTTGGCGCGCCCCGGCGCTTCGCCGCGTCGTTCAAGCGAACGCGGTGCTGCTGATGGTCTTCACCGTCGCTGTGTGGTTGGGGCGCAAGCGGCTGCTCGCCAACACGATCAGTCGACAGCTCACGCTCACGCTCGGCGCGGTGCTCACCGGCGGGCTGTGCTCCGACGTTCAGAGCCATCTGGTGGGGGGCGAGCGTGCACGCCGCGACGGTACAGCGCTTCACCGTCGGGGCGTTCGCCCTCGTGGTCGGGGGACTCGGCATCGAGCGCACGCTGTTGGTCTCCGCGGCCATGATGCTGACCGCTGCCTCTGCGATGGCCCTATGTCCCGGCGCGACGGAGCTCGTCGGCACGGTCGCCACGCTGCTCGTCGTCCTGTCCTTTGTGTGGAGCGCGCGGCGCACCCGACGATCCACCTCAGCGCAAGAGTGACCGGCGTCGACCAATCAGCCTTTCACACCATGGCAAGTCGGTCGCGTCTTGGAAAAGTCGGTGTACACACAGACATCATGCACCCTCTCACTCGATTCACACCTTCGCGCGCCATCGTGTGCGCTCTCTTGGCCAGCGCGCTCGCACCTGCGGGCTGCTCGGAGCCGTCCCTCGATCAAGTCGCCCAGTCCGTCGTGTACGGGACGGACGATCGCACCGACGTCTATGCGCACGCGAATATGGCGCTGCGAACGCTCACACAGCAATCGATCGTCGCGCTCATGCGCCCTTCGCGCTTGGACACGACGGACCCGATGAACATCACGTTCACGGGGGACACGCTCGGTGAGGCGTTTGGGCTCTGCGCTGGCGAGCGATTCGCGACCGACCCCACCGCGGCGCACTGCTCGGGCACGCTCATCGATGACGACCTGGTGCTCACCGCAGGGCACTGCATCGAAACCATGGCCGACTGCGCCAACACGCGCATGGTCTTCAACTACTTCTACGACAGCGCAGGGACGCTGCGCCGCGTGACCAGCGACGACGTGTTTACCTGCACCGCGATCGCCGCGCGCGAATACCGGACGCTGCCCGACGGGACCAACCAGGACTACGCGATTTTGCGCATCGATCGCGTCGCCACGCCGCGGTTTGCGCCGGCGGTCGTGCGCCGCGGCGGCGCCGTCACGATGGGACAACGGATCACGGTCATCGGCTTCGGCTCCGGAATCCCGGCGAAGATCGACTCGGGCGGCGAGGTCACCGATCCGCGCACCGGATCAAGGGACTACTACGAAGCGAACACCGACACGTTTCAAGGCAACTCGGGCTCGGGCGTGTTCGACACGGCGTCCCGCGAAGTCGTGGGGATTCTCGTGCGCGGGGCGACGGACTACGTGATGCGCGGGGCGTGCCGCGCGGTCAACGTCTGCGCCAACACGCCCGGCGCGGCGATGTGTACCGGCGAGTCCATCAACTTCGTTCAGCCCGCCATCGATGACTACTGCCGGCGCAACACGTCCGCACGACTCTGCGGCACTCCCGGCGCAGACGCAGGCCCAGACGCACGCACAGACGCGTCGATGACCGTCGACGCAGGACGAACGGTGCCCCCCGCGTGGACCTGCGACCCGAGCTACTACAACGCTGGCGACGACTGCGACTGCGAGTGCGGGGCGCCTGATCCGGACTGCAGCAACCCTGCGCTTCGCGTGACCAATTGCACGGGGAGAGAGACATGCAGCGCCGCGGGGCGATGCGTCACCGCGCCTGAGGATGGGGGCGCGGCGGACTCCGGCGCACCCGCTGGGTGGACCTGCGATCCGTTGCTCTACAACAGCCGGGGTCGCTGTGACTGTGAGTGCGGCGTGCGCGATCCAGACTGCAACAACCCGATCGCGCTCGTCGAAAACTGCACGGCAGGGATGATTTGTGGTGGCGACGGCCGCTGCGCGATGCGGCCCGTGCGCGACTCCGGCGTCAGCACCGACGCGCAAGCCAACGACAGCGGTGTCAGCAACGACAGCGGCGTCACGGAGAACGACAGCGGTGGGACGATCGACACAGGCGTTTCCGGCAACGACAGCGGCGTCGTGATGGACGGCGCGACGGCGGACAGCGGACAGCGGCAAATCGCTGGGGGAGGCTGCGGCTGCACGGTTCCGACGCGGGCGCCCTCGTCCGTGGGCGGACTCGGCCTCGCCGCGCTCGCGAGCGTGCTGATGCAGCGTCGTCGCCGCGCCAACGCGCGCTGAGCGCACGGCGACGACCACACGCGGTGGGGGAAAGATCAGTCTTCCGACGGAAGCGCCATGTCTCGGCGGATCGCGAACGGCGCCCAGGGATTGCTCTCGACCCCGCGCAGCACGAACCCGTCGAAGTCCGCGGCGAGCGCGAGGAGCGCCACGCGCGGGGTGCTTGAATTCGCGCCATCCTGACGAAGCTCGATCTGGCTCCTCGCGCCCAAGGCTTGGCGGCGGCGGACGCCGCGCGCGAACACAATGCGTTCGCCCGGGTGTTCGTCGCCAACCGCGGCGCGCTCGACTGGTACGCGCTGCTCAGCTGGACGCGCTCGACGATCGCCGCGAGGCTCGATCCCTCCGCAGCGTTCGCCGCGGGCGCTCACCGGACGGAGGTCGATCGCTTCGCGGTACGCTCCGACAACGCCTGCGATTGGAACGCGCTCGCCGCATGGCTCTCGCTCGCGACGCAGCTCCACGGCGACGCGCTCTTGCGCGTCAAGGGCCTCGTCGCGCTGGCAGACGAGAGCGGACCCTTCTCGATCCAATCCGTTCAGCACGCGGTGTATCCGCCGTTTGCGCTGCGCGAATGGCCGTCGGACGACCGATCGTCCCGCGTCGTCGCGATCTCGCGCGGGCTCTCGCAGCGCGATCGCGATCTGCTCGAAGACGGTCTTCGCGCCGCGCTGCGCGCCCCGAATCGAGCCCGCGACCACCAGTGGGTTCGGCTCCGCGCGACGCCAGCAGGCCGTCGCGCACCATGAACACGAAATCAAATCCCGCGCGACGCGTCCCTCAGAGGGCGTCGAATCGGACACGAGTCGCGGCCTGCCAAGACACCCGAGTCCGACAAGGATCGTCCGCACGGCAGCCCTCGCGCGATCGCAAGTGGACCTGGCGCCGACCAACGACGGTGATCCGCCGCAGGCCGCGGTCAGGTCCATTTCGACACCCGATCAGCCGCCCCGCTCGAACCTCTACGGTCCTGTGACCGAAATCTGGAGGTCGTCGTCGTTCTCCGCCCCGTTGTACCTGGACCACGATCAAGTGATGGTCGCCCGTCTGCGTTGCGCTCGTGCCTTCGGTCAGTGGCAGTGGTCGGCGTGGCAGTCGTTGGAGCAGCAGTCGCTGTTGGTTCTGCAAAACCCGCCAGGGGCCGCGCAGGGTGGCGGCGGGCCGCCTTGGCGACAGACGCCGAGGCTCCCGAGGCGCGAATCGAGCGGCACGCAGCTCTGCCCCGCGGCGCACTCAGCGTCCGAGCAGCAGGTGTCCGCGCAGCGGCCCATCGAGCAGCGCAGCCCACCGACGCAATACGGCCCGGAGTCGTAGCTGCACGCAGCTCCGAGCGTCGCGGTCGCGCGAACGCTCACGCACGCGACGACCGTGTTTCCGCTCGCGTTGCGAGCGAGGTCGCACACCCTCCCCGCCGGACAACCGTCGTTGTTGGCCGGGTTGCACTCGGACAGCGGCGAGCGCCAGCAGCTCTCGGATAGACCCGCGAATCGCTGCGGCGCAACCCGATCGTTGGCGACGTCCTCCGCCGCGTCGGGTCCGCTGGCGGCGTCCTCGGCCGCAGCGTCAGGAGAGGGCCGCACAGAGGGCGCACAGCCAATCAACAAGCTCGAGACGAGCACGGAAGAGCTCCACTGCTTCATGGGGCGAGCTTGACATGATGCAACTGAGTTGCAAGTACACAAATCGTTCATCGGACGAACGAGGGGATGCGCTCCCGTGATGTGCGGTTGGTTCGCGTCGCGTCATTCGAGGCTGGATCGTCGACTTCTACATCGCGAGCGCCCGCTTGGTGACCGAGCTCGACGGTGATGGTCACGACCTCCGTGCCCATAGAGACGCGCAGCGCACGATCACGCTCGAGCACGAAGGACTTCGGGTGCTTCGATTTCGCAACGAAGCCGTGCTCGACAACCTCGCCTTCGTCGTTGCCGCGATCGCTGCCGCGATCCATCGAAGAACGCGATCGGCGCACGCCCGGGAGACGAGCGCTCATCGTTACCCAAGTTGTGCGTGGGAAAATCCAGAGAGAACGCGCTCGGCACAGAGCCGCGGGGCGGCCCCCACCCGCGCTGCCGCGAGCGAGTGCAACGACAGTGGGCGCAGTGCTGAAGCCCCCACCCGCGCTGCCGCGCGCGAGCGAGTGCAACGACAGTGGGCGCAGTGCTAAAGCCCCCACCCGC
>LNEO01000407.1 GCA_001465015.1 Deltaproteobacteria bacterium Ga0077539
CTCTGGCCGTGAGGCGAGCGTGGTGCCGCTTGGGTGTTGACGCCGCTACTGATTTTCCTGCGGATGTGCATTTTTGAACCGAAATCCGGTTCCCTGCTCAGAACGCGCCGTTGGCCTCGACCATGCGCTCTTCGCGGGTGATGCGCACGGCGCCGATTCGTCGAGTGTCTTCGTGGCCTTCCATGTTGAGTCGGAAGGCGCGCGTCCGGCCCATCGCACGAACAGTGATGGTCCCGCGAAGAGACGGACCGTTACGGCTCGCGCGAGACACTTCGATCACGTAGTCGCCCGTCTGTTGCAGCGACGACAGCCCGATCGACTCGCGGGTCTGCGACAGACCATCGCGAACGGTGAGCCCGCGCGTTCGGCCCCAAGCCCAGGTGACGCGTCCGCCCTTGGGATCGATCACAGCGATGTCGACGTCCGCAGGCACGTCCCAATTGGCGTCGATCACGAGCTCGCCGCGGACGTTTGCGCTCGCGCTGGCAGCGTTTTGCGCGGTGATTCGAGTCACAGCCGCGTCGAGCGCCGTGCGTTGCGCTGCGTCTGCGATCGAGTCGACCCAGCGCTGCGCCGCGGCGCTTCGGTTGAGCGCACGCTCGCAGACGACCGCGCCTGCCACGAGCTCGACGTCCGTCGAGAACGCCTCGGCCAACGAGATTCGCATCGAGCACGCGCGCTCGGTGTCGCCAGCGCGATCGAACATCGCGACGAGCCGCTGGAGCTGCGCCTTGTCGTTCGCGCGGACGTCCGCGATTCCGCCGAGGATGCGCATCGAGAGGTCGCGCTCGCCGCGGCGCGCGGCGACCTCGGCCAGTCGAACGAGCGCGTCGGGATCGAGGGCGTCGCGCGTGGTCCAGCGTCGGGCGACCTCGTCGGCCTCCGCGAACTGCCCGGCGAGCGAGAGCACTTTGTAGAAGTCGCGGTGCTTGGCGCGCGAGTCGGGCTCGAGCGCGAGGGCCGTGCGAGCCGTGGTGATTCGACTGAAGTCCACGGACGGAGCGTCGACGACGGAGGCCTCGCGCACCCAGATCCGTCGCATCCAGCGTCCGCCGCGCGGATCGGCGGGAATCGCGCGATCACCGACCATTCCGCGTTCACCCATGAGCTGCGAAGTCATCGACGGCGCGGCATTGGACGTCGAACCAGTCGACAAGCGAAGCGCCCGAACGCTGTCGCTCACGGGCGCGACCGCTGCGGGCGCTGCCCGAGCCCGACGCGTCGCGGCCACGGGTCCCGCGTTCGCGCCGCCGCCAGCGCCAACGCCGATGGGGGCTTCCGCGCGTTGCTCACGGGCAGCTTCGTCGGGTGCGGCGACGTCATCGTCGCCCAGACTGCCGCCCGCCTCGCCGCCCGAGCGAGCGCCGCCTGCAGAGCGACCGCGCGCGGAGCCGAAGCCCGCGCCAGCTCCGACCAGACCGCCTGCTCCCGAGGCTCCGCCGAGCGTGCCGACGAGGCCATCGCCTGCCTGGTCCTCGCTGGCTCGCGCAAGCGCGCTCATCTCGTCGAGGTTGCCGACCGGTCCGTTGTTGCTCTCGCGGCCGACGCCCGCGCTGGTCGTCGAGGCGGTCGCGGCCTGCGCTGCAGCCTGTCGATTGTCGTCGGGATCCGGATTGGCGAGATGTCCGCCGAGCGCGCCGAGCGCCCCCTGGTCGCGCTGTGACGGCGCGGTGGTCGGGCGCGTGTTCGTGGCGACCGACGCGTCTTCGCCGGTCCAGTCGGTCTCGGGCGCGACGTTGCGCTCGACGCCGAACGCTCGGTACATGCGCTCGCCCTCGAGCACCAACAGGGAGGTGTGACGGCTTGCGACGCGAAAGCGCTGCGAGAGTTGAACGATCTCGCCGCGCGCGGCGGGGCCGCCGTTCGCTTCGAGCTCAGCGATTCGATGCGCCGCGTACAAGCGCGGGACGAAGGCGTTTCCGCGGTCTGTGCTCTCGCGCACATCGATGGGGATTCGCGTCTCGAAGGGCTCGCCGCCGACGGTTCCGCGGAGGACGGCGTCGCCCTGAACGCGCTCGCCGCGCATGCGAGCGACGACGATCACCTCGGAGCCCGCGCGAACGGTCGCGATGCGCGACGGAGCGATCTCGGTGAGCCCTTCGGGCAACACCAAAGACGGGTCGCGAAGGGTCACTCCGTAGGTGGCCTCGAGCACCGAGAGCGCAGCGGTAGAGACCGACTCGCCGGGAACATACGGCGTCGCGACGCCGCCGCCCGCGCGGGCGATCGCGGACAACAGCGTGCTGTCTGCGTCCGCGCCGATCGCGACGGTGGTGATGGTCGCGCGGGGCGAAGGCATCGCCTCGGACACCTCGCGCGCGACGCGGTCTGGCGAGCGATAGCCAGCGCTCGCCGCGCCGTCACCGATGTACACGATGCGCTGATCGCGCGTGTTGTCGCCGGGCAGCGCGCGGGCCGCGGCGCGGACTTGCGCGACGACATCCGTGGCGCCTTGTGGCTGCTCGGACTGCAAGAACGTCTCGACCGCGCGGACCGCGGGGGCGCCGGCGAACTGCATTCCACCGGTCATGGTTCGGCAGGTGACGTCGCACGCGAGGACGGTCACGCGATCGCGCGGGTCCATCTCGGCGACCATCGCTCGCGCGAGGCGGCTGGCTCGGGTGATGCGTTCACCCACCATCGATCGGCTGGTGTCGACGACGATGGCGTAGTCACGCGGACGCGACTCGCTCCACCGCGGGAGCTGCGGGCGAAGCGCGAGCGCGACGTACGAGGCGCTCGCGTTTTCAGCGGGGGTTGTTGGGAGCCCTGCGGCGACATTCGCCTGCGGATTAACAGGGTTTGCGACGCCCGCAGCGCTGGTCGGGGCGATCGGCTGCGTCGCCGAAGGCTTGAAGGCCCACGCGGTCGCGACCGCGTCGCGGTCTGGCATCGCGTACTCGACGACGAGGTCTCCCGCGGGCACGAAGGCTCCCTGCGAAAACGAGAGCCGCGCTCGGCCGGGCTCTGCGGGGGCATCGACGTTGGCCGTGAGCGCATATCCGCGCGGCCTCACGCCGACGTTGGTGTCGTGCCCCATCACTTGCACGTCGACGTCGAACTGCTCGACGCGCGTGCTTCCGTTGGCGTCGTGCGCGAGGGGATAGACGTACCGACGAGCGCCGCCCGCGGACGGCGCGATGGTCTGCGTGTAGGCGATGGACACCCGGCGCTGTCCGCGCGCAGGAATGGGGAAGATTCGCAGCTCGAAGCGCCCGCCGCGCTGCCACTCGAGCAACGCCGGATCGCGCCACGGGCCCGGGACCCACACGAGGTCCTCGGACTCGACCCGCTGTTGCATGGGTCGGACAGCGTTGCGAAGGACGCCGCGCCAGATCGCAGCGGCGCGCTGCTTGTCGACGAACGCGCCCTGCTCCATCACGCCGTTGACGTCGAGCGCGAGCCGCTCGATCTGCGCCTCGGGCGGCAGCGGAAAGCGATAGATGCCCTCGAGCTCGTTGCCGGTCTCGTTGCGAAACACCTCTTCGATTTCGGTGCGGGCGAGGTTTCCGACGATGCGGACCTTCACGCGATGCGCGACGAGCGAGACGGCGTGATCGCGCTCGTCGGTCTGCCCGGGCCTGCGAGCGCGAAGCTCGCCGAGGCCCTGGACAGGGACGTCCGCCTCGGGCTGAGCGTTGCGCGATCCGAGCTCGGACCACGAGACGCTCGAGGCGAGGTCGATCGCTGGCGAAACGAGGGGAGCGGCGTTGCGAGCGAGGACGCCCTCCATGCCGGTCTTGACCTCGGCGGCGGTGCCCGACTGCCCCTCGACGCGGACGTTGCCGCGGGTCACGCGGACGGTCGAGCGCTCATCGGACGCGGTGAGTAGAAAACGTGTGCCGAGCACGGTGACCGCGCCCGTCGGCAGCGCGATCTTCGCCGAAGGGGCGCTCTCCAAGTGCGCGACGTCAGCGACGAGCGCGCCGGTGAGCAGCGACGCGACGCGGGGCCCCACGGTGTCGAGCCGGAGGGTGGTGTTGCGATCGAGGACCAGGCGCGTGCCGTCCGCGAGGTCGAGCCGGACGCGCGTGCGAGCGTCGGTGCGAAGCTCCGAGCCCGGCGCGATCGCGGCGCCCTCGCTGAGGGGCGCGAAGGCGCGACCGCCAGGCGCGCGAACGTCGATTCCACCGGTGCGATCCGCGGACGCACGAGACACGACCGCCAGGCGTCCAGCCCAGCCGTTGCCCGAGACCTGAGCTACCGACGGATCTTCGGTGCCGACTCGACGCGCGGCGCGAAAGCGCTTGACCCCAACGGGAACGAGCGCCGCCACTGCAGCCACGCCCACGAGCGCGAGTAACGGGCCAGCGTTGCTGCGGCGAATCGCGACGACCTTCGCGCCCTGCTCGGGCTCAGGCTCCCTGCGCTCGCTCGAGGCGCCGTCGGTCGACGCGCGACCGCGGCCGCTCTCGGGCTCGGCGTTCTCGGCCTTTTTGAAAAGTGGTGCCTTCTGGTCAGCCCCGACGAAGAGCGGCTTCTTCGGGCCCTCTTCGACGCTTCGCGAGGCTGACTCGAGCAGCCCCAGCTTGGGCTCGGCCGCGGCGAGGACGCGCTCGGCGAACCCGTCGGGGTGGCGATAGTCGCCGCCGGCGCCAGCCAGCGCGCCAGCGGCCTGACGCAGGTCGTGCCGCAAATCACGGCACGAATCGCACTGCGCGACGTGCGCGCGCAGGTCGTCCGGGAGCTGGTCATCGAGGAGCGCGGCGAGGTCGTCGCGGATCTTCAGGCACTCGGGGGAGTCACTCATGGTCGTGCCTCTCTTCAACAAGGTCGTCGTTGCGAGAAAAGTCACCGGGAACGGCGCGTGTGGCTCTTGCGAACGAGCCGCGATCGCGCAGCGAAATCAGTGTCGATGCGTGGGTCATGACGTCACTCACACAGCGCCTTTCGGAGTCGTTCGAGCGCGCGAGACACGCGCTTTCGCGCGGCGGCCTCGTCGATTCCGCACGCCTCTGCGACCTCCGAGAACGAGAGGTCCGAGTCGTAACGGAGCACGACGGCCTCGCGCTCGGTGGGCTTGAGCTGCTCGAGCGCGGCGCGCACGCGATGGGCGAGTTGGCGGGTGGCCACGAGCGCCTCGGCGCCCGGCGCGGCCTCGTCTGCCTGCACGAGTCGCAGGCGATTTTCGCGACGAACACGGGTCTCCAGGCGCCTCGCGCACACGCGGCGCGCGATGCCAAAGAGCCACGCGCGCACCGTGCCTTCGCCTCGGTACGACGGCATCGCGTCGAGGGCGGCGATCAGCGCTTCTTGCGCCGCCTCTTCGGCCTCGGCTTGCGATCCGAGAAACGCCATACACAGTCGACCGAGCGCAGGCCCGTGCTCGACCGCGCACCGCGCGATGGCGCCTCGATAGTCGCCCCGCGCGATCATGGCTGCCGCGGGGTCCGCATCGGACGCGGCCGTATCTGTTGCGAGTATTTCTGCTCCCATGGGCCTCTAGCTCCCTCGAGTGCCCATGAGACCCGATTTCGTGACCGAGGAACGTTCGAAGCGTCGCCGCCCCCCATTCGGGGGGTGCTTCGAACGGCCTTGAACCCGACTGCGCCCTTTCGCAACGCGGTGCGGTCGGGTAGGGGAAAGGGGCCCATGTTTCGCTCGGCACCGAAGCTCTCCAAGCCCCTGGCTCCCGCGTCCGCCCTGGATCTCGCGCTCGAGGCGCTGGCCAAGGATCAACCCGAAGAGGCGCTCAGGCGGGCCGTTCCCGCGCTCGGCGACCCGGACACGCTGGCGCCGGCCGCGGACGTCTGTGGCCGGGCGCTCCTGGCGCTCGGCGAGACCGAAAGCGCCCAAATGGCGCTCGGACTAGCGGTCGATCATCTGATCGAGCGGGCGCTCGTCCCGCACGCGGTCGCGGCTGCGTCGACGCTGAGAGAGCTCGACCCGACGGACGACTCGATGAAGCGCGTGGCGCGCGCGTTTGGTGAGGGGTCGCCCGAGGGCGGCGCCATCAAGCCGCCGTCGCTGGCGCACAGCGAGCTCGAGCCGCTCGCAGCGTCGCTCACAGGAGCGGCGCTCGTCGCAAAGACGAAGACCGCCATCGAGGCGCTCCCGAAGCCGAAATCGCCGGGCGCGCACCCGCGATATCCCCTCTGGAGCGCGCTGCCCGAAGACGAGTTCTTGCGCTTCGCGGCGGCCCTCAAGGTGCGCGTGCTGCACGAGGGCGACGCGCTTTTGCGCGAGGGCGAGAACGGTGAATCAGCGTTCATCCTCGCGCGAGGCGAGGTGCGCGTGTCGCGCACAGTGGGCGAAGAGCAAGAAGAGCTCGCGTCGCTCGGGGCCGGATCGATCGTCGGCGAGATGGCGCTCGTCACCGACGCTCCTCGCGCTGCGAGCGTCTTTGCCGCGCACGCGGTGCTCGTTCTCGAGGCTCCTCGCGCGGCGCTCGACCTCGCGGCGGCCGAGGCGCCGGCGCTCGGCGCGCAGGTCGTGGCGTTTTTTCACAAGCGGCTCGTCGACAACACCGTGCGCACCTCGCCGCTGCTCAGCGGGCTTCCTGCGAACGAGCGCGACGGCTTCGCACAGCTGTTCGAGACGCGCGCGTTCGACGCAGGGGCCGTGGTGATCGCCGAAGGCGACGAGACGCCGGGGCTGTTTCTCATCGCCGCCGGGCACTTCGCGATCACGCGCACCGACGGGGCCGAGTCGCTGCGGATCGCGACGCTCGGGCCTGGGATGTGCGTCGGCGAGATCGGAATGGTGCTGCGCCGCCCCGCGACGGCGAGCGTGATCGCAGAGACAGCGGGCGTCACGCTGTGCCTGCCGAAAGAGCGGTTCATGCAGATCGTGCGCGAGCGACCGACGCTGTTCGCGCAGCTCTACGAGCTCGCGGTGCAGCGCGACGACGAGACGCGCAGCGTCCTCGCGGTGCCCGCCGAAGACATCGAAGAAGTGCTGATCTAAAGCAACACCGCGACGGTCGTCGTAGCGCTCCCGCTTCGCGGCGTTGGTTCGGACTGAATTGCAACAGTCCTTGCACCAGGGGGATCCGTTCGGGCATCGTCGATGCTCGAGCGAGCGCTGGGTTACGCGCGGTGGTTGGCGTCAGGCGTCGCAGAGATCGCTCAGCGACACTCGCCCATCGAGCAGCGAGTCGAGCCCGCGCACTGATTGTCACAGCGGCCGCAGTGTTGCTGGTTGTTCTGTGTATTCACACAGCGGGCGCCGCACGAGACCAGAGCGGCCGGACACGCATCGCTGCGCACATCCGCGGAAACATCGTTGGACTGCGCGTCGATGGCGGGTCGGTCTTGGGTGTCAGCGTCTCGATTCGGACGACGGCTTCGCACGTCGAGCGGCTCGCTCGCGTCGGCGATCGCGACATCGAGCGGCGTTCCGGTCCGCGGATCGATTTCCGCGACGCCGATCGGGCGTTCGATCGGCACACAGACTCCATCTTCGACGCAGGTCAGGCCCGCGGCGCAGACGACTTGTTGGCACGAGCTCGAGAGAAAGATTGGCAACCGCAGCGTGCGCCCAGGCACGAACGCGAGCCTGGCGCGAACGCTCACCCGCACGCGCCCGGAGAGCGCGTCGGAGCCTTCGACGCCGTCCACCGTGAGCTCGACCGGGCTGCTCTCCGGTCTTCGCTCTTTCGGAACGAGCAAGAACGACAGAGGCACGCAGTATCGAGTCGCGCTGTCTGCGCACTGAGCGCCCGCGTTTCCCGCGAGGGTGATCGAACGAACCTCGCTCTCGTTGCCGTTGGGATCGAGCACCGTGACTCGCAGCGAGCCCATTTGAGTGGGCACAACGAGGTCGGTGTCGACGACGACGATGATCTGTGTCCGCGGCGCGGCGCACGAGACGAGCGCACCAACAAGTGATCCCAGCGCGATCGTTTGGTGGGTCTTCGTGCTCATCTCGTCGTGTCGGAAAACAGTAGCAGAACCCGAGGAGAGATTTTCGTGAATCACGCGCTGATCGAGCGGAGGCGGGACGTCCTTCGCGCGTTGTTCAGTTTGGATAGACGCCGATAAACGCGCGACCAGGTGATCCCGCAGCCGTGGTTGGAGCGCACCCCGCGACGAGCGGAGGGTTGAAACGGCCTGCCAGCGTGCACGTCGCAGCGCTCGCGCTGATGCGAATGCGGCCGAGTCCGCGCTGCCGCCGCCGCCGCCGGATCCCGCGTAGAACGTGCTGGAGACAGCGAGGTCGTTGGCCGCCGCCACCACCGACCCACGCCGCCATGATTCCCGGTCGAGCGCCAGGGCACTGCGTCTGGCCGAGCGCGCCGTCGCCGCCGTTGTACACAGCGAGCGGTCCCATCACCGCGGCGCGTCCGCCGCTGCCCGGCCCAGCGCCTCCGCCGCCGGTCACGCCCGAGCAGCCGACCTGCCCGGCGAACAGCGCGCCGAGGTTGCCCGGTCCTCCTGCCGCATAGCCGCCGCCGCCAGCGCCAAACGCGCGAACGCCGTTGAACACGCCAGAGCCACCGCCGAACTGCGCGACGGGCGCTGCCATCATCAGGCGCGTCGTCGTGTCGGTGATGCACATGCCGTTGGCGCCGACGCGACAGGTGCCCGTCGATCCTTCGATCGTGGGCCCGTTGCTGCCCGAGACGCCGGCGATCCACTCGCACGCGGGGCTGAGCGGAGCGCTGCGTCGTTCGCCAGTGAACCCGCCGCTTGGGTGTGATCGCGGTTCGTGCGGAGCGCGGCGCGCTTCCCTCGTTGCAACTTCGCGCGAAGAAACGCGACCGAAACACGATGGATCTACCCGGGAGCC
>LNEO01000408.1 GCA_001465015.1 Deltaproteobacteria bacterium Ga0077539
CGATGCCAGCCTCGGGCGAAACGGATACGCCGCAGGCCGAGAGCATCACTGCCACGATCGATGCGCGCCACGGGTTCATCGAAGCACGCCCGTCTGATACGCCTGCCACGCTCCTTCGGGATCCGATGCAGTGCATCGATCGACAGGAGCAATCGGAACAGTGCGCGGTGGTGGGGTCGGCGGCCGAGGCGACAGCGACCCGTACCAATTGCGACCCGTGACGAGAACGGCGATCGCGTCGTTCAGGTCCGTGTTCGAGAATTCTCCGCGTCGGAACACGAAGTCTGGAATCATCGCGTTGATCGGAGGTTCGATCCACGCCGCCGCGCCGGGGCACGTGATGCGCGCGGGAGCCTCGGGCCACCCCGGACGCCGCGG
>LNEO01000409.1 GCA_001465015.1 Deltaproteobacteria bacterium Ga0077539
TCGTAGCGAGGCTCGAGAGGGCTCCCGCCGATACGCGCGACGAATCGCTGTCGAGTCATGTCCGTGAACGAAGGCGCCCATGCTCGCACAGCACCACCAAACGCTCGGTCGTAGTCCGCGAGCCGCGCTCCGGTCGTCGGGTTCGGGGCGACCGATTCCGCCGCAGAGCGAGTGTCTCGAAACAACGCGAAGGTGTGACCCGGTGTCTGCCGAAACGACAACTGACCGCTCGTTCTCGAGCCTCCAAAGACGGGTTGAAACGCGTTGTTGGAGTCCTTGGATCCCCAGTACAGTCGCGAGTCGCCGTCGAGTGGGTCGCGAGTGGTCGTCCCGACGGCCTGCAGAGCGGCCGCGAGCGACTCGAACGCGACGACCAGCGTGCCTTCCTGCGAGTACGTCGCGCTCATCGGAGACTCTGCCCGCAGGGCAACTTCAGAAGTCTCACCGGGCCGAGCGTCGGCGATCCTTCTCGTCGTTCCAGCCCGAATCGAGGTAGCGGTCTCGATGACTTCGTTGAAGCGAAGCGCTGCGACGAGTGGTGCGCGGACAGGATCTATAGCCAACCCCCACACGAGTCCGACGCGTCGACCGATCTGCGTGTCGCGCCCGGCGAGCGCGATCTGCGTGTTGCTCGAGAGCCGCCCGGTCGGGGCTTCGAGCGGTCGAGACGGTGTGCAGACACCGGCCGTGGTGCACGTGGAGTACGACAAACTGTTGTTCGCCGCCGCTGAGACCTCCCTGGTCACGACGAGAAACGTATTCGGCGTGACCCACTCGGTGACGGCGATCCCCGAAATCGCTGGCGCGAGTCCGGGGATCGTCACCGCCCGAAACGTGTTTGCCGCGCTGGGAGACTCGAGGTTCGCCGCTGTTCCGAGCGCGAGCCGCGCGGGTCCCCACGGGCACTCCGACGCCACGCCGGTCATGGTGTTGGTCTGCACGACGCACGTTCGGCTCGCGGTGGCCGCGAGGATGAACTGCGGCATCGTCCCTGCGTCGATGGTCGCGACCGCGATCGTGCCCGTTCCATTGAGTGGCCAGGGCTGACCGTCGACCACGAAGTCGCCGCGCTCGGGGCGGCCAGGATTGATGCGCGAGCAATCGCGAGAGTCCGACGCGCACTCGCGCAGCGAGAACTGCGTCGGCGCGGTCTCAGGCGCGCGAGGAAAGATCGTGTCCATCGCTTGCCAGCGCACCTTGCCGAGCCCCGTCCAAACGCGCACGGGATTGCCGCTGGTGTCCGTCGCGCCGAGGTCCGCCTGGTGCAGCGAGTACATGCGCTGCGCCGCCCCGACCGCAGGACGCGCGATGAAGGGCCCCTGCTGCGAGAGGTTGAACAACGTTCGCGGCAGCCGTGGAGCCGCCGGAACAACGACCCCCATCGGGCCCGGCGTCACGCACTGCCCGTTCGTCGCCGTGCTGCCGAAAGGGCAACAAGGTCTCGTCGGCGTTGGAGCGTAGTTTCCGTTGTCGCAGAGAAACCCAGCGAGCTCCTGCGGGTACGTCGCCGCCGCTTCGAGCGCCTGCGACCCTTCGACGGGCGCCGTCACCGTCGTGTCCGTGATCCCGTTGTCGAAATCGAAATCGATGCTGTCGAGCGCTCCGAAACCCGTGCTCGACTCGAGGGGTCTGAAGAGCCGCGCCCTGTCGCCGACTCGCTCCCACAGCGCGACGAAGGCGGTCGAGTTGGCGCGAAATGGCCTGAGTTCGGGCCAACCGAGCACCCCGTCGCTCGCGCGAGGCCTCGGCAGCGGATTGCCGAGGTTGCGGCCGATCGAGAACACGTGGCCTCCCATCGCATCACGGTTGGCGAGGCGCGGCGCCGTCGATTGGTACGCGTAGTTGACGTTGCTCGCGTACCCCACTTTGTCTTCGCGAAACACGTCCAGTGTTCGCGTTGGAGCGAACGGGTTCGAAAAGCAGCCCGGCTTGGGACCGCCATGATCGATTCCTAGCACGTGCCCGAACTCGTGGCTCGCCGTCTCCTCGGGATCGAACGTGGTCGCAGCGATGTCCCCGTTGCAGTTCGTCGCTCCGCCCGCGACGAGCCCAGGCATCCAGCGAGACATACCCGCGTGCCGGGGATCGGGGCTCATGAAGTTCGTGTCGCACGAGCAGAGACTGCCGCTGCCGCCGCGGGGCACGTACACGATGAACCCCGCTTTGCCGAACACCTCTGTCGCGCCTGTCGCGGTCTGCCGCGTGGGCACCGTTTGCGGGACCGACCCGTGGCCATTCGAGATCACGTTTGCGAATCGTACGTCGAAGTGCGCCTCGATCCCCTGCGATCCATCGGGATTGTTCGCGCGGATGGCGGGAATCGACGCGAACGCTCGCCGCCAGTTCCACAATGACTGAAACGCCTCCTCGGCGGTGTACGGCATGCGGTCGGGTCGCTCGCGCGGATACACGTGACGGTCCGCCGGGCAGAGCGCAGTCGCATTGGCGCACGATCCGATCGACGCCGCGCCGTCGATCTCGACGAGGACATCCTTCTTCAGCGGGCTGAAGCCCCAGAGCGGCAGCGTCTGCGCCGCGCCGAGGAGCTGCGAGAACCCCGAGTCGGCAACGGGAAGTCCGTTGGCCTGCAACGGACGCGCTTCGACCACGTCGACGCCGAGGACCTCTGCGCCGTCCGATCACACAGGTCAGCGACGGGCGAGGCGCGCGCGGAGCAACGCCAGATCCCCTCTCGCGCCCGCGCAAAACGTCCGTTTTGTCCCGTCGATCTCGATCTCGATCTCACGCACGTGCAGCGCAGTACGGTCGAGGGCGAGCACCTCGCGGGCGAAGAGGTTGGTTCCGCGCTGACCAAAGGAGTCGTCGCCGAGGACGGGGTGCTCGATGGACGCGAGCTGCGCGCGAACGGCCAGCGTCGACCCTCGCTCGATCGAGAGCGCGATCCGCGCGTGGCCGCCGAGCACCTCCGCGCGTTCGTAGCGGACGAGCGCGTCGCCCGCCTTCGTCGGCCGATCGAGCGTGCCCTTGCCGTGCGGGACTGATTTCACCCACGCATCGCATTGGACCGCCCCGAGCGCGCGAGCGCGCGACATCCTGTGGCCCTCGCTCTCGGTGGACGCGAGCACCACGAGCCCGCTCTCGTCGCCGGTTGCGCCGCCGATCGCCACCGCGCTCGACCATCGCTTCGTGTCTTTCGCCCACGCGAGCGCCCTCGCCCGCACGCCAGCGCCCCCTTCGATCACCGCGAGGCGCGTGTCTTCGTAGTGCACGATCAGCGACGAGGGCTCGTCTGGCCCGCGCCCTCGCCCGAGCAGCACCACGGTCTCGACCTGCTCCGTCAGCGGAATCATGTCGAACGGCTTCGCCCATCGCGCAAAGAGCCCCCCGGTCGCGAGCGTCGCGAGATCCCGGGCGAGCGTCTCGGGATCACAAGAGACATAAACAACCGCTGAAGGTTCGAGCGCGCAGATGGCCTCGAGCGCCGCGCGATCGACGCCGCGTCGCGGAGGGTTGATCACGACGACGCCGAAGGGAGCCTTGGCGGAGCGGGTTCGCGCGCGCCTCGCCACCGCCCCTCGCGCGAACTTCGCCGCGTCTTCTTCGAACACGCGAACGGACTTCAATCGCTGCAGCTTCGCGGCCTCTCTCGCAGCTTCCGTCGCGGGCGCGAAGGACTCGACGAGCGTGACGTTCCATCCATCGCGCGCGAGCGAGAGGCCGAGCGCGCCCGACCCCGCGTAGAGCTCGAGCACCGACGGTCGCTTCTCGGGCGCCACGTCCGCGCCTGCGACGAACCGTTCGCGCAGCGCGTCGCGAACGAGCTGATGGATGTTCGCCGCGGTCTGGCGATGGGCCTGCGCGAACGCGCCCGGGCTCGCGTGCAGCCACAGGTCTCCGACGCCCGCTTCGTCCCGGAGCGACGGCTGCCCGGCGAGCACGACGGGAGTCTGCCCGAGCAGCTGCGGAGACTGCCCGCTGTGCCAGCTCACCGCGGCGCTCTTGGCGATGCGCTCGGTCACGAGCCACTCGCACGCCGCCCTCGCTTGATCGTCCGTGACTCGGCCGCGCTCGAGCACCAGCGTGACCATCAGCGACTCGCGCGGCGGTCGCCCCTTGGGGGGAGGCTCGCGCACCGAGCGAAGGTCCACCGCGCGCAGCGCTCCTCCGCTGACCGCAGGGATAAACGCCGGCGATCGCTCTTCGCTCGTCCGCATCCGCGCGCGCAATCGCGAGAGCGCCTCGCGCATCGCCAGCGACACCACGCGGCACTCGGGAACGTCCACCACGACGTGCTCTGCGCGATACATCCCGATCGCGCCGCCCGCGCCCACCGCGAACTTCGCCCGCGTGCGGTACGCCTCGATCTCGCCCGCGCCCACGCCCACGCAAGGCTCGACCTCGACCCGCAGCTCCCTCGCGAACAGCGAGAGCGCCGCGCGCACCTTGGCCCGCTTCTTCTCGAGCTGCGCCCCGTAGCGAAGGTCGATCAGCGGACAGCCGCCGCACTCTTGCCCGTGCACGCAGCGCACGATCGCGTCCCCGTCGGCCTGGAGCTGGTTCATCCAGAGTGTCAAACAATGTCTTGGCCGAGAGTGCAACCCCTGGCGAGGTTGCCGCTCGCTGTCGTATGCGAACAGTCTCCATGACGACCGCGACGACGCCCGAGTCCAAGTCCGCCCCCATCGACCCTAACGCGCAAGAGACAACCGCGAGCGACAAGAGCAAAGAGGCGACGATCGACGTCTCGCCGATGGTGGCCAGGGCCCTGGGCTTGCCCGAGCGCTCGGTGCGCACCGTCGTGGCGCTGCTCGCTGACGGAGCGACGGTTCCCTTCATCGCGCGCTACCGCAAAGAAGCGACGGGCGAGCTCGACGAGGTGCAGATCCGCGACATCGAGACGCAGCGGACGTATTTCACCGAGCTCGAGCAGCGGCGCGCGTCCATCCTCGACGAGATCCAGAAGCAGGGGAAGCTCACCGATGAGCTGCGAGCCAAGATCCTCGCGTGCACGCAGAAGAGCGAGCTCGAGGACATCTACCTGCCCTTCAAGCCCAAGCGCCGCACGCGCGCGATGATCGCCCGAGAGATGGGGCTCGAGCCGCTCGCGCTGAGGATCCTCGCGCAGCCGCTCGACGGCGACCCACTCGAAGAGGCCAAGGCGTTCGTCGCGCCCGACAAAGGGGTCGGGACCGCGAAGATCGCGCTGCAGGGCGCGAGGGACATCGTCGCCGAAGCCATCGCCGAGCGCGCCGAGGTCCGTCAGTTCGCGCGCAGGCTCTACATGGAGAGCGGAGTGCTCGTCGTCGAGAAGGCGCCCGAGGTCACAGGGCCGACCAAGTTCGAGACCTGGTACGAGTTTCGTGAGCCGGTGCAGAACATCGCTTCGCACAGGTTTCTTGCGGTCAAACGCGGCGAGACAGAGAATGTCCTGCGCTCGTCGATCGAGGTCGACGTGGACACCGCGCGCGGAGAGCTGGCGTTGATCGCGAAGCGCGACGGCAAGAGCCCCTGGGCGCAAGAGCTCGATCAGGCGATCACCGACGGGTGGAAGCGGCTCGTCGCTCCGTCGGTCGAGAGCGAGGTGCGCGTCGAGCTCAAGCTGTCTGCAGACAAGAGCGCGGTCGACGTGTTCGCCTCCAACCTTCGCTCGCTGTTGCTGGCGGCGCCGCTCGGAGCGAAGACGGTCATCGGCATCGACCCGGGCCAGCGCACGGGCTGCAAGACCGTGGTGATCGACTCGACCGGGCGCGTGCTCGAACACACCGTGCTCTTTCTCGTGCAAGGCGACGACGCGGTCGCGCGCTCGCGACGCACGCTCGGGCAATTGATCGCGAAGTACACGCCCATCGCCATCGCCGTCGGCAACGGAACGCACGGGCGAGAGACCGAGCAGTTCGTCCGCGACGCCCTTCGCGAGAGCGAACAAAAGGGGATCTTTTCAGCGCTCGTCAACGAGGCCGGCGCGAGCGTGTACTCGGCGAGCGACGTGGCGAGAGAAGAGTTTCCGGACCTTGATTTGACGGTGCGCGGAGCGATCTCGATCGCCAGGCGCCTGCAAGATCCGCTGGCCGAGCTCGTGAAGGTGGACCCCAAGTCCATCGGCGTGGGTCAGTACCAGCACGACGTGTTTCAACCGCTCTTGGCCAAGAAGCTCGACGAGGTCGTCGAGTCTTGCGTCAACCTCGTCGGCGTCGAGCTCAACACCGCGAGCGCGCCGTTGCTGGCCAAGGTCGCGGGCATCGGCCCGTCGCTCGCCAAGCGCATCGTCGGGTTTCGCGAGGCCAACGGGCGCTTCGCCTCGCGAAAGGCGCTCACCAAGGTGACCGGCCTGGGACCCAAGACCTTCGAGCAGTGCGCGGGCTTCGTGCGCGTTCGCGAGGGAGAGCACCCGCTCGACGCGAGCGCCGTGCACCCCGAGCGGTACGCGCTCGTCGAGCAGATGGCCAAGGACCTCGGGGTCGACGTCGCGAAGCTCGTAGGCAACGAGGCGCTCGTCGCCAAGATCGACGTGAAGAAGTACGTGAGCGCGGAGGTGGGCTTGCCGACGCTGCAGGACATCCTCGCTGAGCTGAAGAAGCCCGGACGAGACCCGCGCGAGACCTTCGAGCCGCCGAGCTTTCGCGACGACGTTCGCACGATGGATGATCTCAAGCCCGGAATGGCGCTCGAAGGCGTGGTGACCAACGTCACGGCGTTCGGCGCGTTCGTCGACATCGGCGTGCACCAGGACGGGCTCGTGCACGTCTCGCAGCTCGCCGATCGCTTCGTCAAGGACCCGAGCGAGGTCGTGAAGGCGGGCGACAAGCTCAAGGTGCGCGTGCTCGAAATCGACATGGTGCGAAAGCGCATCTCGCTCACCGCGCGCTCGGGCGAAGGCCCCAAGCAAGGAGCGCACGGAAAGAGCCCGCAGGACGCCCATCGCGACGGCCGCGACGGGCGCGATCAACGAGACAATCGCGGCTACGGCAACCGTGGCGGCGGCGGTGGCGGGCGGCCAGGCGCAGCGCCAGTGAAGCCCCCGGCGCAAGGGAAGTTCACGAACAACCCGTTCGAGCGACTGCTCAAGAAGTGACCCGAGCCTCGCGAGCGACGACCGGTCAAAACGCCCGCCTCGTCAACGCCAGTCTCTGCACCGTATCCGCGATCTTCGGCAGAGGAAACCCAGGCCTCGCGAGCAGATAGCCCTGCGCAAAGTGCGCGCCCGTGTCGCGACACGCGATGAACTGCTCGAGCGTCTCGATTCCCTCGATGACGACCTTGGCCCCGAGCTCGACGCACAGCCGCACGAGGCCGCTGACCAGCGTTCGCGTCCGCGCGCGCTCGGCGATGTCGTCGATGAGCCCCTTGTCGATCTTGACCACCGCCGGCTCGAGGTCTGCGATGCGACCAAAATTCGAGTAGCCCGCGCCGAGGTCGTCGACGACGAGGTGAACGCCAGGCCGCGACCGCACTTCGCGCAGGACGTCTCGACAGAGCTGAAAGTGCGTCATGGGCACGGACTCGGTGATCTCCAAAAAGACCTGCTCGTCGTGCGCGTACATCGGGTCGTCCGGCCGAACGAGCCACGACTCCTGGATCTCTTGCGGGTGCACGTTGACGAAGATCGGCAACCCCTCGCAGAGGGGCATCGCGACGTCGCGGATGATCCGGCCGAGGCGCCCGGCGCACTTGTCCTGAACGGCGCGCTCGAAGAGCACAGGCGGAGCGCGAAAGCGCTCGACCGAGCATCGGACGAGCGCTTCGTACGCGAAGATCTCGAGCGTGTCGAAGCGGACGATCGGCTGAAACACGCAGCTAAGCTCCGACGGGCGAACGAGCGCCTCGAGCGCCGCTTGCGAGTCCCGCGGAGACGTGACCTTCGAGAAGTCCGGAAGAAACGGCGACTGGTCGAAGATATTGCTGATGCGACGCTGCGGTTTGCTGTTTCTCGGACTCTCGCTCACGACGCCGATCATGATGGACGATCCCGGCGTACAGGTCACGCGAAGCCTTGCAGGGCATTGCAATCCTGCGGGCAGAGCAGGTGCGACAAATTCGTGGCTCGAACGGCGGAGTTTTGCGCTGAGAAAGCATTTCTCGGGTGATACCCTCGCGCCACCCGATGAACGAGCCGACCATCTTTCGGTTCAACGCCGAGCGACGAGACATCGTGGACGAGGTCGTGTCCCGAGTCCTCGCTGAGGCCAAAGACCCACTCTTTCTCCTCAACGACGCCGCCTACAACGAGATCAAGCGGCTCGAAGCGAACTCCGGTGACGAGCGCGAGCTGCTCGTCACGTTTCGCAATCTCGCCCGATCGCTCGGGCGGATGGGAGACGGAGAACGGCAGACGAAGCTCGAGCAGCTCGCGCGGATGTACGCGTGGGACGTCGCCGGCAACTTCGACCCGAAGGTGTATCGCTTCGCGTCTAAAGTGCTGCCGTCGCTGGTGGGAGGGCTGTTGTCGCCGCTGCAAACGCTGGCGGGCGGCGGTCCTGAAGCCTCGCTGCGAGAGCACCTGGTGACGCAAGGTCCCACGGGAGACATCGCGCGCCTCGCGCAGATCGGGACGATCGTCTTCGTCCCGACGCACCTTTCGAACTTCGACTCCGTCGCCTTCGGCTACGGCCTCGAGCGCGAGCACCTGCCCCCGGCCACGTACGGCGCAGGCAAGAACCTCTTCACCAACCCGCTGCTCAGCTTCTTCATGCACAACCTCGGCGCGTATCGCGTCGATCGCCGAATCCGCCACACGCTCTACAAGAACGTGCTCAAGGCCTACTCGTGCGTGCTGATCGAGCGCGGGTATCACTCGCTGTTCTTTCCGGGCGGGACGCGCTCGCGATCGGGCGGCGTCGAAGAGAAGCTCAAGCTGGGCCTCGCGGGCACGGGCATCGAGGCGATGATCCGCACCGCGCAGCGGGGCAGGCCGCAGAAGGTGTTCTTCGTCCCCGCGACGCTCAACTATCAGCTCACGCTCGAGGCGCGCACGCTCATCGACGACTGGCTCGCCGAGCAGGGCCGCGCCAGGTACATCATCGGCGACGACGAGAGCACGCAGCTCGAGCGCGTGTTGACCCTCGTTCGAAAGCTCTTGCTCACCGAGGGCTCGATCGTCCTTCGCTTCTGCGACCCGCTCGACCCGTTTGGCAATCGCGTCACCAGCGACGGCCGGTCGATCGACCGCCGCGGCCGCACCGTCGATCCCCTGTCGTACCTCAAGCGCGACGGCCGAATCGTGATGGACAGCGCGCGCGACGCGCAATACACGCGCGAGCTCGGCGAGTCGATCTGCGAAGAGTTCGCGAAGAACACGGTTCTCATGAGCACGCACCTGGTCGCCGGCGCGGCCTTCGAGAAGCTGCGCGCGGCGCACCCCAAGGCGGATCTGTTCGGGCTCATCCGGCATCGCGACGAGGTGTTTGTCCCGCGTCAGGAGATGTCTCGCGCGGTTGGCGAGCTGCGCGATCGCGCGGCAGAGCTCGAGGACCGCGGGCTGATCGCGCTCGGCCCTGGCGTACGCAAGCGAGGCGCCACCGAGCTGCTCGACGAAGCCGTTCGCGCGTGGAGCGGCTACCACTCGTTTCCTGTGCTCACCGCGCAGGGTGACGGCTACGTGCTCGCGGACACCAAGCTCTTGCTCTACTACCAGAATCGCCTCGTGGTCTCGGGACTCGGGTTCTCTGCAGCGAGAGGGAGCCTCGCGACCACCAGCGGCGGCGCCGCGCGCGCAGGACAAGAGGTGTCCTCGTGAGCGCCATGACCGTCGGCATCCTGGGCGGGGGTCGCTGGGGCTTCGCCCTCGCTCGCGCCGCGCAAATGGCAGGAAATCGCGCGGTGGTGTGCACCCGTCGCGACACGACCGATCGGCCCGAAGGCGTCGAGGTCACTGGCGAAGTGCACGTGCTCGGGGCGCGGGCGACGCTGATCATCCTGGCCGTTCCCTCCAACGTGGCGCGGCCCGTCGCCACGACGCTCGGCGACTCGACGACCGGCGCGCACTACGTCGTTCACGCGGTGCGCGGCCTCTCGAGCGAAGGGCTTCTGCCGATCTCTGCGGTCGTGCGGCAAGAGACGCCCGTCAAGCGCGTCGGAGCCCTCGCGGGCCCTGTCCTCGCGCACGATCTGCTGGAGGGACGCCCCAGCGTCATCGCGGTCGCTTCGCACTACCCCGAGGTCATCGAGTCGGTGAAGAGCGCGATCGCGTCGCCGAGCCTGCGCGTCTCGGCCAGCGACGACATCGTCGGAACCGAGTGGGCCTCCGCCCTCGTCGGCGCCATGCTCGTGGGCGTGGGCTTCGCGAGGGAGCTCGGCATCAGCGAGCCGCTGATCTCGGGCCTGATGGTTCGCGCGCTGCGCGAAGCGGCGTCGATGGGCGTGGCCGCGGGCGGACTCGAAAAGACGTTCTACGGACTCGCGGGCATCGGCGACCTGATGGCCGCCATGGCGCAGCAAGACGCGCGTCCCGAGGTCGCCTTCGGCCAGCGCATCGCCAAGGGCGCTCGGTCCGCGCAGCTCGCCGCAGAGATGGGCGTGCGCATCGAGCCGATCGACCTCGTGCCGCGCGTCGTGAACTTCGCGAGGCAGCGCGGGCTGAAGACACCAGTATTCGAGACGCTCGCCGCCGTGATCGAGGGGAGGGGTGACGTCCAAGAAATCACCGCCGCCCTCATGCGCTCGTAGCGCTCGTCGGGAGGCTGTTTCTGGCGGCTTACGTCCTCGCTCGCTCCCCAGCCTTGACGTCACCGTACATCGGTACGGCTTGGTCGCTCGCTGCGGGCGCGCTCGCCAGAAACAGCCTCCGGACGAGCGCTCTCGATTGAGCACATAGAGCAGAGCGCGACGGGGGCAGCGTGATCGAGCGAGGCGCGGAGAAATGATCCGCGGCGCGACCGAGCTCTCGCCACTTGCGCGTCATCGTCTGCCGCGAGACCAGAAGAGGCGGCACGCCCTGGTGCCGCGGCAGACTCAATTTCTCGATGCGTGTCGTACGTCCGCCCTGACGTTGCATCAGGGAGCTGAAGGCTGCGCGTCCCTCGATGTGTTCGCGCCGCGGATCAACGGCGACTATTGGGGAAACTCGCAGCAAAGACAAGTCGCGCATGAGAGCGGGAGCAGAGACGCGCGGCGACGGGTCTCGATTCGCGAGCGAATCATGTAGCAAAGCGAACCGGCGGCGGCGCGGGAGCAGCGGCGCGGGAGCAGCGGCGCTGGAGCAGAGACTCCCGCGCATGGGGTCGCGCAAGAGCGCGGCGACGTCTCCGCCAAAGGCGGGACTACCGCGCAGCGAGCGTTCGAGCGACGGGCAACGGGCTCACTTGAAAAGAGGGGTATCTCGCACGGGGTTAACAAACCCCGTGCTGGGCGCCGCTCGAAGACTCACGGCGGAAGGTGCGCTTCGCGCGACCACCGTCAGACCGCGCAGCAACGGGCAGCGAGCGACGGGCGACGGGCAGCGGGCAACGGGCAATGGGCGACGCGCAACGAGCAACGGACGACGAGCAACGGACGACGGGCAACGAGCGACGGGCAACGAGCGACGGGCAGCGAGCGACGGGCAGCGAGCGACGGGCAGCGAGCGACGGGCAGCGAGCTCACTTGAAAAGAGGGGTGTCTCGCACGGGGTTAACAAACCCCGTGCTGGGCGCCGTTCGAAGACTCACGGCGAAAGGTGCGCTTCGCGCGACCACCGTCAGAGGGCGCAGCGACGAGCGACGAGCGAAGAACGACCAGCAACGATTGCCATGCCCATGGCCGTGTTCACCACGATCCCGCCGCCGATCGCCATGACGAAATGCGCTTCTTTGAACGCTGCGCAGCTGCGCCGTCTGACGGTGGTCGCGCGAAGCGCACCTTTCGCCG
>LNEO01000410.1 GCA_001465015.1 Deltaproteobacteria bacterium Ga0077539
GCGCGCGGCAGCGCGGGTGGGGGCTTTAGCACTGCGTCCACCGTCGTTCTCCTCACTTGGGGGCCGCCTCGCGGCTCGGTGACAGACGTCGTTTCGTCTCTCGATTTGCAACTCCAACTCGCTGGTTATGCCGTGGAGTTTTCGGCGCCTATGCCCCCCCCCCCCTCCCGGCTCGACCGACGACCGCGGCTCGGGGCGTGCTCGTGCTAACTTCGCTCGATCATGGCGAAGGGTGCGATCGATCGCGACATCGTATTCTACCCAGCGGAGGATCACATGGGGGAGCACGAGCTGCAGACGTGGCTCGCGACGACGTTGTGGCGCCTGGTGTATCGGTATCTGGCGTCCAAAGGGCGCAAGGTCCGATCGGGGCACGACCAGTTCTTCTATTGGAAGAAGGGTGACCCGACGCAGCGTCTTGCGCCGGACGTGTACGTGCTCGACGTGCCCGGGCCCGATGAATTCGTGGGCGCATGGAAGCTCTGGGAGGGCCCGTACGCCCCCGCGTTCGCCGTTGAAATCGTGGGCGACGACTTTCACAAGGACTACGACGACGCTCCGGTGAACTATGCGCAGATGGGGACGCGCGAGCTCGTGCTCTACGACCCATGGGCCAACGAGCGGAGCCGCAAGCGCAAGCGCTGGCATGTGTACCGCAAGGGCGAAGACGAGCGCCTCGTGCTCGTCGAAGAGAGCCAGGGCGCCTGCGTGTACAGCGAGGTGCTGGGCTGCTGGCTTCGCCGCGTGGTCAACAGCGACGGCAAGCCCATGGTGCGCCTCGCGCTCGACGCCGACGGCCACGAGCTGTTCGCGAGCGAAGACGAGGAGCTCGAGTCGGCGATCGAGCTCGCCGCGCGACTCGCGGCGAAGCTGCGCGCGTTGGGGGTTGATCCCGACAGAGAATGAGCGCAGACGCTCGCGCCGCAGCTCGCGGTCCGAGAGGCGCGTCCGTTCGCGCCCGATGGCCGCTCGATCGTTGCGCGCCCTTGGTTTGCGTCGAGCACGATGGGAGTCACACCCTGTTCATCGCGCGAGCGGCTCGACGACCATCCGTACGAGCTGCGGTAGGCTCGGACGATGAAGGTAGGGCGCAACGATCCTTGCCCATGTGGCAGCGGAAAAAAGTACAAGAAATGCCACCTCGTCGAGGACGAGCGCCGCGCGCTGGCGGTGCGCGACGCGCAGGAGCAAGGACGGGAGACGGGCTGGGCGACGAGCATGCCGGAGGACATGGCCGTTCCGTCGCCCGAGCAGGTCGAGCGCTGGCCGGTGCGCAAGGTGTGGGTGCCGGTGCCGGAGGTCTTCGCCGTGACGGGCCGCGGTGTGGCGGGCGCGTTGCGCGAGAAAGGCCCCGGCGAGCTCGTCAGCGCGTACTTCATGCTGCGGCTGACCGAAGGCGGACTCTACGGACTGGCTCACAAAGACGCCGCGCGCCCCGAGGAGGCTGACGAGTTCGTCGCGAAGACGATGGAACAGATGGGCCCCAGCGAACCCGGTGACCTCGCGCGAGCGTCGCAGCTCGTGTGGGCGTGTCACGACTACGCGCTGGAGGTCGGCGAGCCGTTTCCGCGGCAGAGCCAGGCGTGCCTGGCGTTGCTTCCGCGACCGTCCGGCGCTCGCGCGTCGATCGAGTCGATCGCTGGCGTCGGGCAGAGCGTGCCCAGCGCGCTCGTCGCGATGGTGCGCGCTCACCCGCTCGCGAACCTCAGCGATCAAAAGGAAATCGCCGTGCTGACCGAGGCTCGGATGTTGGTGGCGGACTCACGAAGCGTCAGCGAGGCGCTCCGTGCGATGACGCCCGATTTCGATGCGCGCGACGGCGGTGTCTTCGACTTTACCCGACCGAGCCAGCCGCAGCACACCGCGCCGCTCAGTCGCATCCAGGGTCGACGCATCCAAGGCGAGCTACGCGTCGAGGGCAACGAGCTGGTCGCTCGGTCGGGGCTGTCGATGATGGCGCACCTGCTGAACGCGCTGTACACGAAGCTCCCAGAGCGCCCGGCGCTGCGCTCGGCGCAGTGGGTATCCCCGTCGCTCGGACTTCGGTGGCAGTGGGACGCCCAGGACGAGCCGCTCGCGATGAAGTGACCCTGGTCGCCCACCGTCGTTTGTGCGCGGGGACCAGAGCCATGTGTGATGGGGAGCTATCGATCGAGGAGCTTCTCGATCTTCTCGGCAACAGCGGACGCGAAGCAGCGCGTCGCGCGCGTAACCGGACATTTCGAAGCGGATCCGAGGCGTCTTTGCGCGAGGGCGCCGAGCCGCCGCGGGGGGCAGCTTCGCGCTCGCGCTCGCGCTCGTGACTGGAGTCGGAGCGGATTCCGGTGGTGTCCCTGGTGATGGTGTCGAGGGAGCAGCGGCTTTCGCAGTGTCGCGTCGGGTCGTTCGGCGAGTCGCCTTCGTCACGAGCGGATACGACCGCAACGAAGGCGGCATCCAGCTCTCCACCCGGGAGAGCTTCGCGCTCATCACGCTACAGGACAGCCCTCGGGAACCGGCGGACACCGCTCGTTCGTGCACGTGAAACCACCGTCAGGAAGCGGCCTGCGATAACAGCCGATCGGCGCGCCTCCGTCGGGGTTCTGCGCGAGGTCGTAGTAGCAAGCGTCCACGGGCGGACACGACGTGCATGCCTCCAACGACGCAGCGACCGCGACGGCGGCGACCGCTGCTCCCGCGGCGACGAGCGAGACGGCAAGCGCGCGAGGGATGTTCATCTTCATGGGCGAGAACGCTAGCACTCGACGATGGGCACCGGGGTGCGGGCCTTTCCTGCTGCCGCCGATCGAGCCAGTTGCGCGAAAGACCGTTCAGCGCCCGGCGCAGACCTGAGCACCCGGGCAGCTCGGACAGATCGCGTTGTCGATCGACCAACCCTCCTGGCATATGCGATATCCGTGCGGCGTCACGCGCACCCGCCAGACGTACTCACCACGCAATCGATTGCATGGTACGTGACGGCTCGGGGTCGGTTCGAACCACTCGGCCTGCGCGGAGAAACGCCGCACGCGCGCCGTTGGATTCGCGCTGTCGACACACGCTTCGCGCAGTTGTCCGCGCATAGGTTGCGGTGGCTCTTCGACGACCGATCGCGGACCCGATCGGAACGACCCTCCATCTGCGCGGCGTCGATCCCACGTCTCTCGGAGCGAACGCGGAACGTCTGTCGAGGCTCCGAACAACGAGCCGTGAATCGACGCGGGCGTTGTGTACATCGCCTGGAACGCGTCGGGCTCTTCTCCTCGAACGCTGCGATCCCATCGTTCGAGGAGCTGCGCCGGTGTCTCTTCATCGGTCGAACCGAAGCGCGGCGGAGGGATCTGACGCCGCGTGATCGCGTCTTCGCGTGCGTCTCGCGCGCGTTGGTTCGAGGCAACGACGACGATCGCCACGATGCCTGCTGCTGCCATGGCGCCGCCTGCGTACAGCGCGATGTTTCGTCGTCGGTCCACGGACTCGGGAGGACGGACGAACACACCCAGCAGCGAAGACCCCGCAGGGGCAACAGACGGCGGGCGACGGGCCTGTTGGAGCAACGTTCTCGTGTTCGCCACAGCGGCGTCGGACACTCGTTGCTGTCCGAGCAGACTCTGCGCCCACTCGCGGATCGCTGGCTCGACGATGCGCGCTGCCCACTGATCGGGTCGCGGCGCGTCTCCTGTGATCGCGAGTCCCACCAGCGTTGTGATCGAGTCGCCGACGGGGACCCTGCTCTTCGGGGCGAACAACGCTTGCGGCAAGAGCATCGGGTGTTCGAGCCCATCGTCGCTGCGCTGAAAGCAAATCACGTCGGACGCGGAGGCGACCATCGCAGGAGCCTCCGAGAGGGGTTGGAACAGTCGCTCGACGGTCTCGAGCGCCCAGCGCGTCGTGGAGGGCCCGGGCCCGCGCTCGGCGATGACATCGCTGACCGAGCACACGAGCTCGTCGCGAGTCCGCGCCCACGTTCGCCCTCGGATGCGGCCGACTCGCTCGAACGAAGCCAGCCGCGGAATCGCCGCGCTCGCCGCAATCGTGCTGTCCAACGCGTGGTCTTCGGGCGAGGCTGCGCTCACGATCACGGTGGTTCGACTGCCGTCGGCGCGACGCGCCCGGTAGAACTCCGCCCCGTCGACGCGACTCAACGCCGCGAGCACCGTCGCGTCCTCGAGCCGCTCGCCCGCGCTCAACACCCACGTCGCCGTGGGAAAGCGAGCGAGGAGGCGATCGCACAACCGAGCGAGCTCGGCGATCTGCTCGTTTGGCAAACAGTCGTGACGCCGACCGTGCATCAACTCCGTCAAGAACTCGATGACCTGTCCGATGATTCGCTCACGTTTCAGCTCGGGAAAGAGCGGCTCGACCTCGGGCAAGCCGCGCGTCGCTGGCGTTGCCAGCTGCTTCGAGAGCCAGGACGCGAGCGTTCCGGCGCCCATTTTGCCCGGCGGAGCCTCGCGGAGTCGACGGAGGTCGCGCTCTTCGAGGAGCACTTTTGGCAAGAGCCACTCGAACGTCGCTCGCAGGTATCGCTCGAGAACGATGCGGATGAACGTGTCTCCGCCGAGTCGATCGCGCTCCGTCGATCCCCGGTCGACGCGCTCGGCGCGCACGCGCGTCGCGAAAGCCTCGAGTCGAGTGACCATCGCTTCGTGTGCATTGGTGCGAGTTCCCGCTGGCGTCCCGGCGTCTCCCATCGCGGCACCTTGGAGTTTCTCACCACGGCGTCAGTTCTTGCAACCGCTTCTCCTTCAGAGACGCGAGAGCTTCAAGGCTCCCGCTGAGCGACTGGGGTCACCACCGCGCGATCCAGACGCGATCGAGCCTGCGCTGGCTGTATTCAGCGATCGGAGCACGCCCGTGGAGCACGCGGCGATTATCGACGATGACGACGCCTCCGCGCTGCATTCTGCGGGCGACGCACTCGGTTCTGGCCGCGCGCGACAAGCGTTCGCGCAGCTCTTCGAGCGCTGCTCCGCGCCCGTCGCTGTCGTCCGCCGCGCGAAGCCAGGGAGAGCAGAAAAGATGCAGCTCCGAGCCCGTTTTGCGCAGCACGGGGCGCAGCAGCGTCGGCGGTCCACCGGAGAGCGGCGGGCACACGAGCGAGGTGTCGAAGAGCTTTTCGAAGTGCACCGGCGACTCGCGACGCATGGCGTGGAGCGTCGAGCGCGTGTCGAGCAGCAGCGATGCCCCGTCGTCACGGTCCTGCTCGACGCAGTGCCATGCGACGAAGTCCACGTCCGGGTGATCGGTGTGCAGTGGCACTCGCCTGGCTTTGGCGACGTACGCATGCGCTCCTGGCCGCAGCGCGATGCGCTCTTCTGCGATGGGCGCGCCGAGGCGCTCGACGAGTCGATCGAACGCTGAGCGCGTGACGTCTCCAGCGACGAAGAAGACGCCGTCGCGCGCGAGATCCTCGGTGACAGATGACGCCATGGCGATCACTCCGCGCAGGCGTGCCAGCATCGGTCCTGGCAATCGTGCCAGCAGTTGACCTGGACCGCGTCGCGCAGCCACCGGCCATCGTCGCGATAGGGTTCATTGTAGAACTGCTCCCAGAGCGTCGCGGTGCGCTCGAACGCGGCGCGCAACGGAGCGAGCTCTCCCTCACCCTTTCCGAATCCTCCGTCGTGGTCGAGGATCCTTCCGAAGAGGCGCATGCAGTCGTTGTAGTAGGCGACGGGCGAGAGCATGTGCAGGTGCCAGAAGAGGTCGATGTCGCGCGTCGGCGCGAAGCGCGCCCGCGGAAAGAGCTGCTTCAGCGCGAGCCAACGCAGGTAGCGATCGAGTGATCGTTCGCGGTGTTCGCGAGTCCACTCACTGGGAAAGTTGTCGGATCGCAGCGACGCCTCGATGAGGTCGGCGCTGATCGAGACCGCAGCGGGACGCGTTGCGGGGGAAACGGAGACGGCAGCCAACATGAGAGACACTCCTTCGAGCGAACGACTCGCTCGTGGGTGTCGACGAGCAGCGCCAGCGGTCGCTGACAGAGACGAGGCCCCTCAATACACCCACGCCCAGACCTCCCGCTCGACTCCCTGGCGATCCTCTGGCAACCCCCGCGCGCTCCACGCTTGTCGCGCTCGTTCGTCTGCGTCCCCGCGAAGCATTCGTTCACCCACTGCTTGCAGCGCCGCGCGCCCGATGGCCCCGGGCGTCTCGGCCACGCGAAGACACCTCGCCAGGTCCGCGCGTCCGCCCGCCTCGTCGCCGCGCTCGAAGCGCGCGATGCACCGCGTCACGATCGCTCCGATGTTGGGATAGCTCGCGTCACCGAACTCTTCGCGCACGACCCGCGCGAGCGACACGTCGGCCTCGTCGAACATGCGCAGCTCGAGCTGACATCGCCCGAGCTCGAGCGCGGCGAACCGCGCGGTCTCGTCCGTGTACGCAGTGCTGCCGCGCCGCGCGCACCGCTCGAGCGCTTCTTTGGCCACGTTCATGGCCTGTTGCGCGTCTCCTGCGCGCCGCAGGCTCGTCGCGAGGTAGCACATCGTTTGCGCGACTTGCGGCTGTTCGACCTCGGTCCAGAGCGCGATCGCCTCGCGAAACAGCGGCTCGGCGCGCTCGGGAGACCCTGTGTGCGTCTGCGCTCTGCCCAGCGTGCCGAGCGCGCGGGCGAGGATGGCGCGGTCTCCGCAGGCGCTCGCGAGCTCGACCGCTCGCTCAGCGCGCGCCACGCACGTGTCGAGCGCCTTATCGATCGCGGCGGTCGCGCGGCTCACGGCCATCGCTGCGATCACGCGCGGGTCGTAGCGCGAGATGTCCTCTTCGACTTCGTTCTCGTCGACCTCGTACGACCTTCCCGCGTGCACGCGAAACAGCGCCGCCCACGCTCTCGCTCGCATGGCACGGTCGCGCTGGCCGTCCGCGAGGAGCACCAGGCTCGCGTCGGTCGCGTCGTCCGCGAGCGCTCCCCAATCGTCGGGGCTGTGGGGCTGCTTCGATCGTCGTTCGAGCTGAGACTCGATGACCTCTGCGTGTTCGACGGACGAAGCGGAGAGCGCATCGAGCGAGAGCCCGAAGCGCTCGATCGCGTCCGCGAGCGTTCGCGCGCGCGCCACCGTGAATCCCGCGGGAAGATCGTCGATCGCCGCGGTGTCTTCAGCGACGATGAGCGTGTCGATCATCGGCCACTCCGCGCGCAGCGCCGCGATCTTCTCGGGCACAAACGCCACGGCGCCGAGCTTTCCGTCTCGCGAGACCCGCGCGGTCGCGGCCACTGTGGCGCGCACGGGCGTTCGCGTCGCGCGCGAGAGCTCGGCGATCGCGACCGACAGTCCCAACGATTCTTCGTCGATCCGCTCCGACGACGACAGCCCGAACACCGCGGGGAGCGCTGGTCGTTCGACGCCCTCGGGCCACGCTCGTCCCCGCTGGTACACGAGGTCGAGCAACGCGCGCTGCGCCTGACGGATTTGCGCGAGCGCGCGTTCGCCGAACGCTCGCGTCGCGTCAGCGCTGCTCGCAATGGCGAAGCGAAGCGCTCGGCCGCGGCCGCGGCTGCTGTCCTTGACGAGCACGAGAGACTCGCCCACAGCGAACGGTTCGATCGACGGCGGATCGAGCTCCACCACACGGGCGATGCGCGCCGCGAGTCCAGGGCTCAACCACCGCGGACGATGGACGAGCAGAAGCTCGAGCGCGTCGCGGTCATCCATGGCTGCGATGCCCGAGACGCGGCCGGTCTCGAGCGCCGCGAGCGCGTGTTCGGCGGAGGCGCGATCGAGCATCGTCACTCTTCGAGCGCCGGACCGATGACGATCGTGCAGCGAAATGACTCGCCGTTCGACGAAGTGACGACGAGTTCGACGGGCCCGTGGGGAGCGTCGAGCTCGACGCTGAAGAGGTCGCGCGCGTCGGGTTCGGTGGTGGTTCGATCGCCGAATCGGACCGAGCTCACCGCGCTGCGCTCGGCGCGAACGCGCAGGGTCGTCTTCGCGGCGGTGACGAGCAAGCGACCGACGGCGCGCGTCTCACCGAGCTGCCCGAGCTCGATCGTGCGCATGGTCATCGTTGTGTCGCGCGCGTTGTCTGTCGCAGCCGCGAGAGAGACCTTGGGGCGGGCAGCCCACTCGATCTGCGCGAGTCCCTTTCGCGCGCGGCGCCATCGCAGCGCGTTGAGCGAGAGAGGGACGCGCTCTGCGTCGAGCGCCTCGAGCAGCGCGGTCGCTTCGAGCGAGGCTTCCTCGTCTTTCGCCCACGCTTCGATTCTGTGTGCGCCGACGCCGCGCGTGGCCCATTGGGTCAACTGCTCGCTCGTCGGACGAAAGGTCTCCGCGTGCAGCGTGACCTCCGGTCGATCGACGACGGCGTCGCGGTGTGGATAGCGCGCGAGCCACCCGTCGCCGGCTTGAAAGCTCATCCGCTCGGCGATGAGCGCCTCGACGCGGTTGCGCTCGAGATGTTTGGACGCTTGTTCGTCGAACCGCTCGAGCGCCTGCGCGAGGGAGTAGATCGGGTCGAACTCGTCGGACACGAGCCCGTGCACGAGCGCGATGCGACGAAGGCCCACCAGCACGCTCTCGAGTTGATCGCGCCCGCGAAGAACGAGCTCGACGGCGGGGTCTTCGACCGGGGCCACCGACGACGGCGCAGGCTCGACGTCGCGCGCTGCTTCTTCTGCGATCGCGCGAAGGGTGGGGAGATCCGCGCTGTGCAGCCGCTTGCGAAGCGCCGTTGGGACGGTGATCCCGGCGCGGAGCGCGTCGCCGTACTGCTGCACCAGGAGGCTCGCTCCGGGCGCGGTGATCGCGAGGTCGCTCGCGGCGAGCTCGTCGAGGGTTGCGCGGAGTTGATCGTGAGGAGAGATGCTCATTGGTTCGGGACCTGTTGCCGTTGCCACCAGGAACGAGCCACGAGAACCGTCGCTGACATCGAATCGTCTCGAGGAAAGTCGAGCAGCTGTCGCGCCGCCGCCGTCGGCGACCGTGGAATTCTTCGCACCGTGGTCCGCCGCGGCAGCGAGCGACGACAGCGGCGGCGCGGCAGCGAGCGAGGACAGCGGCGGCGCGGCAGCGAGCGGCCGCGCATAGTGCCTCGAAGACACCGGTTGCCGCGGTCACTCAGTCTATCTCGGCAGGCGTTCTCGCTCGCGCTCGAACTGAAGATGAAGATCCGCCGATGAACGAAGCACACATCTCGACAGACGCCGTTCAGATCGACACCACGCTGCTGGTCAGATGCCTCAGTTCGAGCGGCAGCGAGAACGCCTGCTGAGCTAGCTCGAGCCCATTCGCCCATCGGGTCTGCGAGGCACAATGCGCGGCAGCTC
>LNEO01000411.1 GCA_001465015.1 Deltaproteobacteria bacterium Ga0077539
ACTCGGCGCTGGGCGCAGCTCACGGCGACCGTGTCGATGAGCGTGCTCATGATGGTCGTCACCGCCCTGTCGTTCGGACCTCGCGCGAGCGTGGGCACGGTGATCTTGTGCGTCTTCTTCTCGCTCGTCGCCGATCGGCTCTCGCGCATCGTGTGGGACAACTTCAAGAGCAACGTCGCCGTGATCGAGGAGCTCGGTCGCATGGGCGACGAGCTCGACGCCGCTGTGCAGGAGCAGACCGCGTCGCTCATCGCGCAGACCATCGAGGTCGAGCGCCTCAACGCCGTGCTCAACGAGCGTGTGCGCGAGACGTCTCGACAGCTCGCGACGGCCCTCGAGAAGCTCGCGAAGGGCGAGCGCGTGGAGCCGATCTTCGCGTCGGGCGCGGTGATCGGCGATCGATACGAGATCGTCCAGAGCCTCGGCCGAGGCTCGATGGGCGTCGTGTACGAAGCGATCGACCTCGCGACGAGCTCGCGCGTCGCGGTCAAGGTCCTCGAGACCAAACGGCGCGAGGACGTCGACGCGATGTTTCGCATCATTCGCGAGGCCGAAGTGATCGCGACCATCGGCCATCCCGCCATCGTCAAGACCGAGCACGTCGACGTCTCCAACGATGGTCACCTCTACATCGTGCTCGAGTACGTCCGCGGCCGAACCCTCCACTCCGCCCTCTCGATCGACGGAAAATGGCCGCAGGATCGCGTGGCGCTCCTCGGCGCGACGCTCTTCGATGCGCTCTCGGTCGCGCATCGCGCGGGCATCACGCACCGCGACGTCAAACCCGAGAACATCATGGTCGTGAGCGACGCGCCCGGCGTGAAGCTGCTCGACTTCGGGCTCGCGCGGGTGGCCGAGGCGATCTCGCCGACCTCCACCAACCGCGAGTGGATCCTGGGGACGCCTGCATATCTGAGCCCCGAGCAGTTTCTCGCCCCCGAGACGGTCGGCCCCGCGGCGGACGTCTACTCGACGGCGCTCGTCTTGTACGAGGCGCTCTCGGGGCGCTCGCCGTACACCGCCGATCGCGGCAACGAGTGGGTCGCGCGCCACGCGTTCAGCGAGCCGGTCCCGATCTCGAGGCTGGTGGCGGGGCTCGACGTCGAGCTCTCGTCGCTGATCATGCGTTGTCTCTCGAAGTCGCCCGCTGACCGCCCGACGGCCGACGAAGCGGCGCGGGCGCTCGCAGCGCTCGTGCGTCAGTTCGGCAGCGCTCCGCTCGACGTGGTCGAGAGCGCCCGCGCCAACAAGCTCGCGCGCCGACGCGCGACTCCCGCGTCGGGGCTGAACCGAGTCGTCAAGCCGATCGACCCCGCGAGGGACGATCGAAACCGCTCGTCGAGCTGAGCCGCGCGGCTCGAAGCGCCGCTCGAAACGTCGGTCAAAACGCGATGTCGTCGAAGAACTCGCCGATCTCGCGGAGGTACTCGCCGCGGTCGAGGTGCAGCAAGTGGCTGCCCGGAAACCAGTGAATTCCGCAGTGATCCCAGTGTTCCCAGAGCAGACGCGCGTGTTTGGGTGGGGCGAGGCGGTCGCCTGCTCCGCCCACGATGAAGCGTCGTGACTTCTCGAGCCGCGGTCGCCACGTGAGCGGGCTGTGCACCGCGAGCATGTGCCGCAGGTCCTGCACGGTGCGCTTGTACTTCGCGAGCAGCGCCCACACCGCGGTGGCCATCGGCTGCCACTCGCACATCAAGTCCGCGAGGGACCCGACAGGAACGTTCGGCAACGAGAAGCTCAATCGATCGTCCACCGCAGCGACGAGCGCCGATGTGTAGCCACCCAGGCTGACTCCAGTGATGCCGACCCGCGGGGAGCGCTCGTTTTCGAGCAGGTGGTCCATGAACACGCGGATGTCGCACACCGCTTGTCCGAACGCTTCGTTGAGCGACGCGAGCCCGCGACCGAAGAACCCCTGGCCCGAAAACAAGCTGAACCGCGATTGTCTCGGGCCGTGATACGGGAGCGTCACGGCGAGCACGTTGTAGCCGCGCCGATAGAACCACGGCAGCGCGACGAACCACTCGTTGATCCAGTACGGGTCGATCACGAACCCGTGCAACGCGAGCACCGTGGGACGCGCGGGGCCGTTGTGTCTCCAGTGCCGCGCGTGCGCCACGTTGTTGGCGCGCTCTCTCGCGTGGGCCTCGCGCATCCGAGGGTTGAAAGGGATGTACGGGCTCTCGATGGCGAGGTCTTCGACCGTCCCGTCTGGCGGAGAAAAATTCAGGCTGAGGGGCCTTCGACGACGAACCGGGACGCCCTTCGGAGGGCGCCGAAAGAACACCGATGGATCTCCGCAGCTCGCCGCCTCTGCGTAGAGCGGCAAGTCGTCCATGGACTCTGCGAGCGCGCGAGGGCCGTAGCCGCTCGGGATGGCCACTGCGCCCACCGCCGCGGACCCGAGGGTGCGCACGGCGACGTCGATCGCCGCGGTGACTCCGACGCGGACGCGATCGCGCGGATCGAGCGCGAAGTCGTCGCGCGCCTCGAAGAAGCGTGGGTCGAGCCGATCCCACCATGGCAACGACGGGTCTCCTGCGAGGAGGTCTTCTTGCGTCGTCAGCGCGAGTCGCGAACGGGCACGATCGGGTCGCATCGAGTCGGGGATGGGTACTCCGAGCGCGACGATCGCACATCGCACGTGGGCGCTCTTCGGCAAACTTGCCGTTCCTTCGGCAAACCTGCCGCGAGTCGCCTGTCCGACGCTCGCGCCGTCCGTCCCAAGTACGGGCAGAGTTTCTTGCCGGCAGCCCGGTTGAAGAGCGCATGCAACGAGTGCATGCGCATGGGCGCCGTGAACGGCGGGGCGTCTGCGGTCGAAGCGACCGGACGCCGAAGAGGTTCGCGTTTGGCGAAGCGCGATTGGCGCTTCGCGCGCGCGTAATCGATCATCCCGAGACGGCGCAGCGGGCACTTTCTGCGGCGTCCGGGCGCGTTGGCCCGCGACGCCCCGCCGTTCACGGCGCCCATGCGCATGCACTCGTTGCATGCGCCCTCTTCAGGCGCTCTTCGGCAAACTTGCCGTTCTGTCGGCAAACTTGCCGTTCCGTCGGCAAACTTGCCGCGACTCGCCCGTGTGACGCTCCATCGCTTCGACCACCCAACGCATTCGGCGCCCTCGGGCGCTGGCAAACTGCGATTCGACCAAGCCGCGTCGCTCGCGCATACTCTCACCTCCTGTGAAGCGTCGTCGCTGTTGGCTGCGGCCCCTCGTGTTGCTCTCTGCCCTCACTCTCGGCGCGGTCGCGCTCGCGCCCCGCGCGGCAGAGGCTCAACCGGTCGATGACTGGGGCGTCAGTCGCCCGCGGCCAGGTACGCGCCCGGGCACTCGCCCCGGCGTTCGCCCTGGAACTCGCCCCGGCGTTCGCCCCGGAACGCGTCCCGGAACGCGCCCCGGCGTTCGCCCGCAACCGAACCCAAACGGCACCGAGCCTGCGACGAACAGCGCGGTCGCCAACGATCGTCGCGCGCGGATGATCCAGGTCCTCACCGACAGCGTTCTGCGCGGCGCTGCAGAGGACGGCGGCCCAATGGTCGTGCTGCTTCGCATGGTCCGCGAGCGCGACGGAAACATCGACGCCCTCGTCCGCGACTTCGAGCGCCGCGCCCAACAAAACGCCAACGACCTCAACGCGAGGCTCGCGCTCGGGCACCTGTACCGCGAGGCCGGGCGCTTCGAAGATGCTATTCGCGAGTACGCGGCTGCAGAGCGCGCGGCTCCGACCAACGCGGCGCCGCCGAGGGCGCTCGCGGACATCTATCACCGCATGGATCGCAGCGCCGAAGAGCGCGCCGCGCGCGAGCGAGCGCTCTCGAGGACCACGGACCGAAGGCAGCAAGCGGACGCTCTTCGGCAGCTCATGGAGACCGCCCTCGCGGCCAACGACGTCGCCGCGGCGCGGGGCTATCACGGGCGGCTGGTCGCGCTCGATCGCAACAGCCTGACGGGTCGACGAGAGCTCGCCGACGCGCTGCTCAACCGTCGGCTGTTCGTCGCGGCCATCGAAGAGTACGAGTCCGTCGTTCGCTCGCTCGCTGGAGACAACCGCGTGTTGCCTCCGGTCCTCCGCGACCTCGGAAAGGCCTACGCGGGCGCGAACCAACACGAGCGCGCCATCGCGTCCTATCGCCGCGCGCTCTCTGTCGCCGGCGCGGACGCGGGCGTTCGTCGCGAGCTGTACGACGCGATGACCGAGTCGTTCATCGCCCTCAACCAGCTGGGCCCATGGATTCAAGAGCTCGAGCGCGAGGCGGCCGGCCGCGACAGCTACGAGCGCTCGGTGCTGCTCGGACGGCTGCACGATCAAGCGGGCAACGCTCAGAGCGCGATCCGCGCGTACCAGCGGGCGATCGCCACGCGGCCGACCGACGTCGACGCACAGCGCGCGATCGCGCAGCTCTACCGTCGGCAGGGCATGCGCGATCAAGAGATCGCCGCGTATCGCAGGCTCGTTCAGCTCGCGCCGCGCGAGACCGACTGGGTGATCGAGCTCGCCGAGCTGCTCATCAACGCGGGCCGCCGCGAGGAGGCGTTCGCGATGCTCGCGGACTGCTCGCGCCGCGCCGGCGCCGACCCCACCGTGCACGAGCGGCTCGCGGAGGTGTACGCGCGCTTCGGTCGCTCCGAGGACTCTCTGCGCGAGACCGAGCTCGTCGCGCGGCTCGACCCGCAGTCGCCCGTCGCGCTGGCGGCGCTCGGAAGGCAGTACTGGGAGCGCGATCAACGCGACCGCGCGATGGCCACGTGGAGGCGCATCCTGGACACCTCGCGCGATCGCGCGCGGGGGGCGCTCGCGCTCGGCAACGTCTACTTCGACAACGGGATGCTCGCCGAGGCCGCAGAGATGTTTCGCGAGGCGGTCACCAGGCAGCCCGACAACGTCGAGGTGCGCCTTCGCCTGGCAGAGGTGCTCGAGCGCATGCGTCAGTTCGAGCCCGCGATCCAAGAGTGGCGGCAGGTCCTCGATCGCTCGCGCAACGACCGCGGAATCCGCCGCGCCGCGCGCCAGAGCATCGTGCGCCTCTGGCAGCTCATGGGCAGGCTCGCGGTCGAGGCGCCGCGGCTGCGAGGGCTCTTCGAGCGAACGCCGCCCGACATCGAGGCGGGCAGGGACCTGGCCGAGGTGTTCGTTCAACAGAGGCAGTGGCCCGAGGCCGAGGCGGTGCTCTCGCGCGTCGTGCGCGTCGAGCCCGGCGACGTCGTCTCTCTCGAGGCGCTCGAGCGCGTGCAGACCCAGCGAGGAAACCTCGCGGCCGCCATCGAGACGCTGAGGCGCCTGTGCGACGCCGAGCCGCGCAGGGCGCGAGACTTCTATCAGCGCATGGCGCAGCACGCGCTCGCCTTGCATCGCGACGCCGAGGCGCTCGAGTTCGCCACGCGCGCGGTGCAGCTCAACGATCAAGACGCCACGGCGCACCTCAGGCTCGCGGAGATGTATCGAGCTCGCGGCGACGTGGACTCGGCCATCGCGTCCTTGCGTCGCGCGATCGAGCTCAACGACCGGCTTTTTCCCACGTATTTCGAGCTGGCTGACCTGTACCTCGGACACCGAGGCGCGGCGCGAGACGCCGTCGGGCTCTATCGCCGGGTGATCGTCCTCGCGTCCGACGACGAGTACGTGCTCCGCGCTGGACGAAGGGCGGTGCAGATCGCGCCGGCGGCGGGCGTCGGTGAAGAGCTCGAGCGAGACCTGTCCAACGCGAGCGCCGCGCAGCCTACGCGCGGGGTGTTTCGAAGGCTGCTCGTGTCCTACTACGACACGGCGGCCAGGCCGCTGATCAACCGCGTTCGTCAGGGCTCGGCGCGCGAGGCAGAGCAGGCGCGCAACGAGCCGCTGCTCGACGCCCTGGGAGACAGCGACGGCTCGCAGCAGCAAATCGCGCTGGATATCCTGGGATTCTTGGGTAATCCCAACGCTTCGAGCGCGCTCATCACGCTCGCTGAGAACCGCGAGACCCCGAGCGCGCTGCGGCACAGCGCGCTGCTCGCGGCCGGGGCGCTCGGCGATCCGCGGGTGTTTACTCGCCTCGTCGCGTTGAGCAGCGCGGGCGACACGACCCTCGCGACCATCGCGACCTGGGGAATCGCCCACGTTCGATCGCGCGCCGCGCAGGACACCCTCGTGCGTTTGGCGACCAGCGAGGCCAGCGGAGACGGCGTGCGGATGATGGCCTCGCTCGGGCTCGCGGGCATCCGCGACAGCCGCGCCAAGAGCACGCTTCGCGCGATCGTCGCGGACCCGCGAAGGAGCGACGGCGTCCGCGCGGCGGCGGCGTTCGCGCTCGGATCGGCGGCGGATCGCGAGACGCGCTCGACGATGCTCGCCGCGGTCGCGGCGGGACCGGTGCAGCTGCGAGCGGCGGCGGCGGCGGTGCTCGGGTCGAGCGAGGGATCCGCGGCGGCAGAGAGCGCTGACGTCCTCGCGCGCGCGCTGTTTGCCCCGGATTCTACGGGGATTTCGCTGCGTCGGGTGGCCGCCCGCGCCCTCGCGCGGCTCGCGTCGACCGAGTCGGACGCGGTCGATCGACGCGCCTTCGATGACCCGATGTTCGCGCGGAGCGGCGACGCGATGCTCCGCGCGCTGCTCGATCCCGTGGATCGCCCGTTCGACGGCGGGCCGGCGCTGCAGCGATGGTCCTCGCAGATCGCGCGGGCCGCGACGGACGCGCTCGGCGGGCTGCAAGAGCGCGTTCAGCTCACGCTCAACGCCTTTGCGCAAGCGGGAGCGCTCTCGCCGCTCGTTTCGCAGGAGAGCTCGGCGCGCGACGGGGCGACGCGCGCGGCGCTCGAGCGGCTGCTCGTCGAGCTCGCGCCCGCGGTGGGTCAGCACGCGACGCACCCGCAGCTGGCCGTGCGTCGCGCGTCGGTCGCGGTGCTCGCCGCGTCGGGACCCGCCGGCATCGAAGGCCTCGTGCGCGCTGCACAAGATGAAGACGAAGCGGTCGCAGGCCGCGCGATCGAGGCCCTGAGACCCTTCGGAACGCGTCCCGAGGT
>LNEO01000412.1 GCA_001465015.1 Deltaproteobacteria bacterium Ga0077539
GCATAACAAGCGAGTTGGAGTTGCAAATCGAGCGACGAAACGACGTTTGTCACCAAGCCGCGCGGCGGCCCCCACCCGCGCTGCCGCGCGGCTCGATGTCAACCGTCGTTTCGTCGCTCGATTTGCAACTCCAAGTCGCTGTTTGTGTCGTGGAGTTTTCGGCGCCTATGCCCGAGGCGGTCCCCCCCCCACGCCTACCTTGCCGTCGGCCTTTCTCTTTCTCCCCGGTGGTTGCGCGCGGACACGCTGACGCTGCGCCCGGTTACCGTCGTCGCGCACTGGTTCACTGTTGTTCCTGCCCTCCAGGCGGGTCCTCGACCCACGGAACACCGGTCTACGACCCCCAGTAAGACCCCTCCAGACCCCAGGGCACACCCGTCCTCGACCGTCGGCAGACTGGTTACTCGTCCGCGCCGTCCTCGTCGTCACCGTCGGCAGACTTCTTTCGACCCTTCGCTGCGATCAACCCGAGCGAGAGCTTGGTGTTGTGGTCGAACGCGTCTTCGAGCGTGGTCCGCCAGTCCTCGCGCCACTTGCGCAGCGAGACGAGCGCAGCGCGTTGCTCGGCGCGTCGCTCTTCCTCACTCTTCGCGGCGCTCTCTGCGCGCTCTTGGTCCTTGCTGGACGTCGGCGTCGGCGTCGCCGCTTGCGTGAGCAGCTTGCGAACCTCCTCGAGCGCGTCGTTGGTGAGCCCGCGCTCGGCGAGAACGTCGCGCACCTTCTTGGCCCCTGGGATCTCGCTCGCGTCGAGACCGGCCACGCGCTCGACGAACAACGTCACGGAGCCGACGACGGCAGGACCCAACGGTTGCTGCTGGAGCTTGTCGAAGAAAGCCGCCTCCAAGCGAGTCGCGCTCTCTTCAGTGGGCGCGAAGCGTTGAATCACCTTGCGCACGCTCGGAAACCATCGGTTCTCGAACTTATCGAGCTTGCGCAGGACCGTGAGCGTGTCGCCAGAGTTGTCGGGAACCGCCGGCGCCAGGTGATCGAGCGGAATGTTCTCGCCCATCGCCGTCCGATAGAGCCGCCACCCCTCGCGGTGCTCGTTTGCGCTGTAGCCGTAGAGCGAAGCGCGCGCGAAGTTCGCACGCACCGCGAGCCCGACGAGCAGCCGTGCGCTGCTCGCCAAGAAGCGTTGCTCCTTCGGCGTCAGGTCGCCTGTCACGTCTGCCGCAGCCTCGTCGGCCCCGAGCGCAGAGATCGTGTTCGCGGCGCTCTCGGACTCGCCCGTTCCCTTCTTCGTCTTTCCCATCGTGCGTCCTCCTTGGCGCTGCACCCTCGCAGGCAGCGCGTCGAGAGAATAGCAAGGTCGCTGCTCGAATTGCGCTGACGTTTGCCGCCCCCTGCGGTGGCTGAGCGCTCCGCGTCCCGGCAGCCGCGCGCCGTCCGCGGTCTGATCGATCAGCGTGGCGCGCGGCGCGTTCTCGTGTGGCCGGTGTTCGTGGCGCCGTTGTTTGGCGCGTGAATCGTCGGCTGCCCCATCATCGGTGTTGGCTCGCCCATCTCCGTGCGACCCCTCTCTGGCTCAGGAACGACCGGCTGCACGACGGGCAGAGTCGCCTCTACGGTCGACGGAAGGACGACGGTCGGCGCGGAGATCTCTCCCATCACGCCGGGGTCGGTCGTCCTCGAGACCCCACGCGAATGCGCGAGGTACGTCGTCGCGGCGGCCATCGCGCTCACGCCCACCAGCGCGGCGGCGAGCTGCTTGCGGCGCTTGCGCTTGACGCCCACCGAGCAGTCCTCGGTGAGCACCGTGCCGTCTGCGCGGCGGTACATGCGAACGCAGATCTTCGAGCCCGACGCGAGGATCAGCGCCTCGGCCTCGTCGCGGCTCAGCGTCGAGAGGTTGAAGACGTTCTTCTCGCAGTGGCCGCAGAAGCGGACGTGATCGTCGCCCTTCATGTCGCTCCACGACGCGGTGCAGGGGCTCGCGACGCGAATGTTGTCGAGCATCGGCAGGCGCTTCTTCTCACCGCGGAGCCTCGCCTCGACCTCCGTGAGCTCTCGCTCCATCCGCGCGGCGCGAACCGCGAGGTCCTCGCTCTCGGCGAGCTTCTGCTTCGCGGCGGCGAGGTCCGTTTCGAGGGCGCTCTTGCGAGCGGCGAGCGCGTCGTCGTCGTTGCGGTACGTCATCGTGGTGGCTCCTATCGCGACTCCGCTGTAAACGCCGCAGCCCGACGTCTCCTTGGGAACGGAGTGCTCCGAACCGCTATTCCGAGCTTCGACCTTGAACTTCTGCGGCAAGATCACGGACTTCTCGATCGAGGCTGTTCGGCGCTTTCTCTTGTGTCGGGCCTCCGTTGGTGCGAAGGTGCGGCTTCGCGAACGTTACTGCTCGACTTCACTGCTCTCTCTCCTCTGAGACCGCGGAAGGTTGTCCGGCGACGAACACGGGCTGGCAGCGAGACTTCGCTGCACCGTTTCATCGAGGCTGCGGCCCTTCGAAGGATCTGGATACTTGGATGCGCAATCTGTTGCGCGTCCGTGCGCCGAGAGTGAGAGAGACACATGGGAAATCGCATTTACGTTGGCAACCTTTCCTTCCACACGAACGAGCAGTCGCTCGTCGACGCGTTCGCTCAGTTCGGCGACGTGTCTGAAGTCAAGGTCGTCACCGACCGCGAGACGGGCCGCTCGCGCGGCTTTGCGTTCGTGTCCATGGCGGATGCGGACAGCGCACGTCGCGCCATCGAGAGCATGAACGGCACGATGGTCGACGGCCGCCCGCTCCGCGTGAACGAGGCCGAAGAGCGTCAGCAGGGCGGTGGCGGCGGTGGTCGCCCCCGTTCGAACAGCAGCAACAGCCGCTGGTAAGCGCTGCGCGAGCCTGACACGGCTCGCGGCAATGCAGACGAACCGTTGTGGGGATGGGACATCCAACGGGGGGGCGGTCGAGCACGCGTGAGCTTGCTGCGGCCCGATCGCCGGTTGCCTCTCCGCGCCCGTAGGCCCGACCGCCCAGACCCGCTATGGGTGCATCTACTCCCATACGACGACAGCAGGGGCGCGGCAGCTCGCTG
>LNEO01000413.1 GCA_001465015.1 Deltaproteobacteria bacterium Ga0077539
TCGGGGGCAGACCCGCAGACCCCGAATTCATTCGGGGCAGACCCGCAGACCCCGAATTCATTCGGGGCAGACCCGCAGACCCCGAATTCATTCGGGGCAGACCCGCAGACCCCGAATTCATTCGGGGGCAGACCCGCAGAGACCCGCAGACCCCGAACGCACGCACACCCGCACACTCGCTGAGCTCCTGGGCAGACCCGCAGACCCCCGCACGCGCGCACGATCCGCAATCACACCCTGTGGTCCCAGTTGCGAGCTGCTCGGGTCGAGCTGTCAGGCCGCGGCCACGTGCCGAGGCACCGAGGTGTGGACGGGCGGTGTCGGACCCACGATCGCAGCGGTGTGCGAGTTCACCGGCGCTCGCACGGAGGCAATGGCGTCCACGACCCAGTTCGACTGCGCGACGAGGCCTGTGTTCGCCGTTGATGATGCTGGCGCGACGGTCAGCGCACGGGCGTCGCGACCGGACCGCCGCCGTTGACTCCCGCGCTGAACGAGCCCTGGACAGAGACCGAGCCTCCGACCGGCTGCGCGACGATCGCGCCGCTCGATGGAACAGCAACGGCTTGACCCGTCCCGAACGTGCCGGACTGGGCGACTGGAGTGGCCGTGGGTTGGCCGTTCCATCCGGGGTTCCACGCGCCGTGAGCGTGTGTGTAGACGGGGGCGACTTGCACGTTTTGCGCGTGCCAGTGGCCGCGATGCCAGCGGCCGTTGTGCCAGGCTGGCTGTTGCCACGTCCATCCCGGTTGGGGCGGCGTGCCCCAATGGCCGTCGATCCATTGGTACTGCCCGTTGTTCCACTCGTAGTGACCATCGACCCACATTTGACCCGCCGCGCCGGCGCCGACAGGCATCCTGTTGCCCATCACTGCAGCGGGCGGTGGTTGTGCGACGACGGGTTGGCCGGGGTCCAGCCATCCATTGTGGTACGGGTCGTTCCACGTGGTTTGCCATCGTGGACGCGCTGCGACGATGCACGCTGGGGCGGCAGTCAGTGCGACGGTCAGCGCGATCCATAGTGTACGAACGCGGTTGTTCATCGAGCTCCCTCCTCGGGTGTCCTGTACTGTGAACGACTTTGATGTCTCGGGCTTCGTTCGGTGAGGGGGGGGCGAGAACAACGAGCAGAGGCAGCGAAAAAAGCGAATTGTCGTGAACGAGCCGGACTTTCGAGCGGGTGTGCTGCGCGGCGCCGCGCGAGGCCGAGCGCCTCTCCCTCGGATCCGACAGCGTTGCGCCCGCGCGTCGGCCTCTCGATGGGCGCAGCATCGGTGTCGACGCCTGCACGAACCTCTGTCTGGCCTCTCGATTTGCTGCCCATTCGCCGTCCGACGCCGGACGGATCGCGCTCGTGAGTCCTCCGTGCGACACTTCGCGTCACTCGTGCGGTCGCGGCTTTCTTCGCTCTCTCTCGGTCTGCTCTCGCTCGTCGCGTTGTCCTGCGCGAGCCCGCGGATCCTCGTGGACGCGGGGCCCGATGGAAGCGCGGACACGTTCGATCCGTTGTTGTGGCCGGCGTGCACGCCGGGCTCCGTGCGCTGCGCGGGGCAGGTGCATCAGCGCTGCGTCGGAACGGGCGAGTTCGGCGCGCCGCGCAACCGCGACTGCGCGCGAGAAGAGCTCGTGTGCGATCCGGCGCGCGAGTGCATCGTCTGCAATCCGGGTGCGATTCGATGCAGCGAGGACGAGCTCTCGGTCGAGCGATGTCGCGCCGACGGATCCGCCTGGGAGCTCGCAGAAGAGTGCGACACGGTGATGGGCTTCGCGTGCGTGGCCGACCGTTGCCAGCGGTTGTGCGAGAGCACGTCGGTCGTCGGGACCAACATCGGCTGCGAGTACTTCGCGGTGGACCTCGACAACGCGCAGCTCGGCGCGGGCGAGAGCGCCGCGTCGCAGCAGTACGCGGTGGTCTTGTCCAACCCGCACAGGACGCTCTCGGCGCGCGTGTCGATCGAGGTGAATCAGGCGCCGCCGGGGATGCCGGTGCGGCTCGCGCGCGTGGCGAGCGCGGCGATTCCGCCGGGGGACCTCGAGGTGTTTCCGCTCAACTCGCGAGAGGTCGACGGGTCGCCGCCGGGCGAGTTCAACACGGGGACGCACACGGCGCTCACGTCCAACGCGTATCGGATCACCACGTCGATCCCGGTCATCGCGGTGCAGTTCAACCCGCTCGAGAACGTGCTGGTGTTCAGCAACGACGCCACGCTGCTCATCCCGAGCAACTCGTTGGGGCGCGACTACGCGGTGCTCTCGTGGCCGCAGACGTTGGCGAGCAACCCTCCCGAGACGATCTTGAACCCGGGCTCGCCCGTGGATCTCCGCGCGTATCTCACCGTGGTCGGGACGCGTGAGAACACGACGGTGACGGTCGTTCCTCGGGCGGACGTGGTGCCAGGCGGCCCGGTCGCGATGGGGCACACCTCGGGGACGCCCATTCGAGTGACGCTCGGCGCCTTCGACGTCCTCAACCTCGAGACCGGCATTCAGGGCGCGGACTTCACGGGCTCGACGGTGATCGCCGACAACGCGGTCGCGGTCTTCTCTGGCGTCGAGTGCGCCGACGTCCCGTACTGGAACGACCTGAACGACCGCCGCTGCTGCTGCGACCACCTCGAGACGCAGATCGTCCCGCGCAACACGCTGGGCCGTCGATACGTCGGCGTTCACTTCGTCAACCGCACGCGCGTCGTGCGGGCGGCGGGCGGCGCGGTCGCGTCGGTGCCCAACGAGCCGGAGTTCTCTCGGGTGCTCGCGACGGCGCCGGGCGACACACGAATTCGAACGTCGCTCCCCGCCGACCCCGCCATGCCGCGTGGCCCGCGGCTCGAGTTTACGCTGGCGCAAGGGCAGGCGCGGTACCTGCCATCGACCACGCACTTCGAGCTCGAGGCGACAGCTCCCGTGTACCTCGCGAGCTTCATGGCTTCGCAGCTCAACACGGGGATTCCCCTGTCGCATCCCGGCGGCGACCCGAGCTTCGTCCCGATGCCCCCGGTCGAGCAGTGGCGCGACAGCTACGTGTTTCTCACGCCGGACAAGTACGCGTTCGACTTCGTGACCATCGTCGCGCCCGCCGACGCGACAGTGACGCTCGACGACTCGCCGGTCCCCGACGCCGACTGCGAGACCGCGCCCTCCGACGGCTGCGTGCCCACGCGCGACACGGTGTGTCCTCTGCCGCAGTACCGCGTGTACACCTGTCAGCTGTCGTTTCCGATCGTGGACAACGACCAGCCGTACCCGCTCAACGTGCGTCCGGGACGTCAGCGAGACGGAGTGCACACGGTGCGCGCCAATCGACCCGTGGGCGTGTGGGTCTCGGGCTTCGATTTGCGCGTGAGCTACGGCTACCCCGCGGGCACGCGCCTCGCGCCGCTGCTGTGATCTTCGCCTCGCTGAGCGAGCCGCGGTCGCCGTTGCGTCGCGCTCGCGGCGTGTGCTCTACTCCGAGCGTTCGTTCTTCTTCGAGAGCGATCGTCGTGAGCAGCCTTTGTGCCTCGAGCACACGCCCGATGTCGCGTCGGGCAGGTCGGGTTACGGCGTCATTCCCCGCAGGGTAGCCTGTTCTTGGCTGGCTTCGCCCGATGGGGATCATGACGGCCGCGCCCGCTGAGCGAATTGCGCTGGGCGCGGCCGTCATGATCCCCATCGGGCGGCCAGCCTGTGAGGCTACCGATGCCCCACGTGAGACTGGTGCCCACGACGATCACTCTCGAAGCAGCGCGAAGCTCGCTTGTTTTGGGGCACTCTCCGAGGGGTCATCATGAGCGAGAAGGTCCTCCCCAAGGGGCTGAGCCGAAGGTTGTCGGCGTTGTATCCGGGCGCGACGGTGCGCGCTGCGAAGGTGCTCGGGATCGACGAGCACGCCGAGGGCGAGAGCGCCAAAGAGCTCGGCTACGGCCGGCCGATCCGCGTCACGCTCGTGACGGCGAGCGGCGACGAGCGCTCGATCGTGTTTCACACGGCGACGGCCAATGACTTCGGTCACGATCGACGCAGCGACCGGGCGCAGGGGTGGCTGCTGGCGTATGACACGTTCGCGCTCGTTCCGTCGCACGTGAGGGCGCTCGACGTGGGCGCGATCCGCGACGACGGCGCGCTCGTCAGCCTCGAGGCGACACACGAATTCTATTTGATCACCGAGTGGACCGAAGGAACGCTGTACGCCGACGACCTCCGTCGCGTCGGGCGCACAGGGGTCGTCACCGAGCTCGACCTCACCCGCGTCGACGCCCTCGCGCGATACCTCGCCTCTCTTCACTCGCTCCCCGGGACGCACCCCGAAGCCTACACCCGCGCCATCCGCGACACGCTGGGGCACGGCGAGGGCATCTTCGGCCTCGTCGACTCGTACGCGCCCGACGTCCTCGGCGCTTCGCCCGACACCCTGCGCGCGATCGAACGCCAGTGCCTCGACTGGCGGTGGAAGCTCAAGCGCCGCACCGAGCGCCTTCGTCGCACGCACGGCGATTTTCATCCCTTCAACCTCGTGTGGGCTGGGGACGATCAGCTCGTTCCGCTCGACGCCTCGCGCGGCTGCGAGGGAGACCCCGCCGACGACGTCGCGTGCATCGCGATCAACTACCTCTTCTTCGCGCTCGATCACCGCGAGCGCTTCGATACCGGGCTCGGCGTCCTGTGGGATCGCTTCTGGGACCGCTACCTTGCCCTCGCGGGCACGTCGGTGCTCGAGGCGCTCGCGCCCTTCTTCGCGTGGAGAGCGCTCGTGATCGCCTCTCCGATCTGGTACCCGCACCTCACGCCAGAGGATCGCGAGCGAGTGTTCTCCTTCGTTCGCCGCGCGCTCGAGGGCGATCGCTTCGACCCGGCGTGGGGACGAGAGGCGATGCGCTGATGGCTATGAATAGCATCACACAGAAACAAGATCCCGGCTTCGTCCTCTGGCTCACCGGCCTCCCGTCGTCGGGAAAGTCCACGCTCGCCGCGCGCATCGCCCACGTCCTTCGCGCTCGCGAGACGCCCGTGCTCGTGCTCGACGGCGACGCTGTTCGGGCCGCGCTCAGGCCCGCGCCCGGCTACGACGCGAGCTCGCGCGATCAGTTCTACGAGACGCTCGCCAACCTCGCCGCGCTCGCGATGGAGCAGGGGCTGTTGGTGCTGGTCCCCGCGACCGCCAACCGAAGGGCGTTTCGAGAGCGCGCTCGCGAGCGATGCGGCCCCGAGCGCTTCGCCGAGCTCTTCGTCGACACGCCCGTGGACGTGTGCGCCTCGCGCGACAGCAAGGGGCTCTATCGCGCCTCGCGCGATGGCGCCGTCGCCGACCTGCCCGGCGTGGGCGCGGAGTACGAGCGCCCCGAGCGCCCTGCGCTGGTGGTCGTCGCCGGCGAAGAGGGCGCAGCCGAGCGCGTGGCCGAGTGGCTCGTCGTCGGACGCCTGCCGTAGTGCGCTTGTCACCCGTTGGAGTCGGACGCGGGGGCGCGAGCGTGCTGGACTCCGAACAGGCGCCCGTGCGGCGCGCGCCTGTGGCAGCCCGCGCACGACTCGATCACGCCTGATGCGGTGACGGCTCCCTGCGGATCGACTGTCGCGTAGGTCCAGCCGTCATCCGTGCGCTCGCCGGGCGCAGGATTTGGCTGGCGCATCATGATGTAGAGCCCAGCGAAATCCCCGGGCTCGACGCAGTGATCGCCTTCTCCGACGCACTGCGAGCGCATCGACGCGCGCACCGCTTGTTGCCGCGTGGTCTCGCGCGGTCGCCACGCTTCTTTGACGACGATTTGCGTGGGGCTGCTTGTGTCGCTCACGTACTCCAGCCGGTTGCGCGCGTAGAGGTAGTAGACCTTTCGTCCGTGGGGAGACTGGCTCGGATCGAGGTCGGCGCGCGGGCTCGCGCCCATCGGCAAACGACACAGCCACGGGGCCCAACGCAGCTCGTCGTCGACGCGGCTCCAGCGCAGGTAGTGGCGAGTCACGACTCGAGCGCGCTCTGCGCTCGAGCCACGATCGACCTCGGGCGGGGTGTCCGTGGGGCGAGGCTCAACGTCGTCGGCTGTGCAACCGCTGCCGGCCTGGCCCCACAGCCACGGCCGCGCGTAGAGCTCCGACTGCGAGAGCGGCCGCTGGCCGAGCGACAATCGTTGCGCGTCCTGGCCGAGCGCGCCGCGCTGCGCGATGAGGGCAGCGCAGGGCATCGCTGCGAACAGCGGCGGCACCGCGCGTCGCGCGCCCTGGCCGAGGGCGCCATCGGCGACCGCAGGCTCAGCGTCGGACACTGTGGTCGCTGCGTCGGGCGCGCTCGTGGCGAGACGGGCGCTGTCTCCGTGAGAGCGTTCGGTCTCGACCGTGGCGGACGGCGCTCGTCGCTCGGCGCGATTTCGACAGGCGAAGAGCGACAGGAGCGCCAAAGCAGACAAACGTCGGAGTCGCGGCGTGTGGAGGTCCATCATGATGTGCTCTGCGTCCTTGGACGCGCGGAGCCCGCGGATGATCTGTGCCTACGGACCGACGTAGCGAGCCCTGGGGCGAAGCAGGCTCGGCGAGGCGCGCTGCTCGAATACGTGTGCGCTCCATCCAGCCACGCGCCCCAGCGCGAAGAGCGCGCTCGCCGCGCCGCGCTCTGCGCCGAGCGCCGTCGCCAGCGCCACCAGACCGAAATCCACCGAGGGCGCCAGGCCCGTCGCCTCCGACGCGACCTCTGCCAGCGTGTGCACGACAGAGGGTCCGCTGATCGCGCGAGCGAGCGCGAGCAGCGGCGGACATCGCGGGTCACCCTTGGGATACAGCTTGTGGCCGAAGCCCTCGATCGAGCGTCCCTCGGTCAGTCGCTGCGCGACGAAGCGCGCGATCTTCTCGCGCGACGGCGGCAGCGTCGCCACCAGCGACTCGAGCTCGCTCGGGGCTCCTCCGTGGCGGGATCCGGTGAACACATAGAGCGCGGCGCCCACCGAGCGAAGCAGATCGCAGCCGGTCGAGGCCGCCACGCGCGCGGCGAAGGTCGATGCGTTGAGCTCGTGGTCGGCACACAGAATCAAAGCGGCTTCCACCGCCGTGACCGCTTCGTCGGCGCGTCGAAGATCGCTCGCGAGGCTCGGGGCGAACCAGCGCGTCACGGTCTCGGCGATGCGCTCGCCTTCGGGGCGTTTGCGCGTCGCTGCCGAGGGCAGGGTGACCGCGTCGGTGAGCGCGTCGAGCAGGGCGCGGGCCTCGTCGCGGTCGTTTTCCGCGCCGCGAAGGGGCGAGCGGTCCATCGTGGTCAGCTCGGACACGCGGGCGACGAGGCGGTGCACTGGCGTCAACGACGGCAACGACGTCGCGCCGAGCGCGCTCGAGGGCGCGCGCGTCCAGCGTTCGCCCGCAGGGGATTGCCAGAGCAGGTCCGCGACGGACTCGAAGGTCGCGCGTCGTTCGACGAGCGAGAGCACGGGCGTTCCGCGGTAGAAGAGCGCTCCGTCTCGGATCGACGTGATGGCCGAGTCGAGGACGGGCTCTCCCCAGCCGAGCGCTCCTGCTGCGACGGCGGCGTGGCCCTTGCGGGCGGCGCTGCGCTGCGCGACGCGCTCGACGTCCTCTGCGACGTACGAACGCCGCTTTTCTCCGGGGCGTTGGACGCAGCGGATCGCGCCTCGGCTGACGTACGCGTAGAGCGTCTCTCGTTTGACTCCGAGCAAGGCGCACGCCTCGGTGGACGTGAGCAGCCTCGGGGGCGTCGAGTCGTCTTTCATGGGCGCGGCAACAGGCTCGGTCGTCGGTCATCCAGGGGGAGGAATCGGCGGCGGCTGCGGCGTCGCGAAGCCGCGAACGACGATCACGCGATCGTTGCCCCACGACGGAAACATGAAGTCCCCCGTGACGGGCTCGAAGTACGCGCCCCACGCGTTGGTGAGCCCCGTCAAGAATGGGCGCCTCGTCGCGAGCTGCACGTCGCCGCGCATGTCGACGTCGAAGAGGGACACCGACGTCGCCCACTCGGCCATGATGAGCGCGGGGCGATCGATCATCGGAGAGCCCGCGGGGACGTAGGCGAAGCCGCCCGTTCCGTTGGTGAACATGGCGCGGCGCTCGGCGTTCATGAGCGTATAGGTGCGGTCCCGATAGCCATACGGAATCCTGAACCACCCAAAGTTGGGCCACCCGACCGCGCGCAGCTCGCCGGCGCCAACGAAGCCTGTGGGGACGAAGGCGAGTCCGCCCGGCGACGCTTGTTGCTCGACGCCAAACGGCATGAGGTTGATGACCTGCGAGGGCATCATCGAGCCGGGGCGCAGGATCGCGATCTGATTCACGGGCCACATCGAGTAGAGGATGTTGCCGTCGCGGTCGTAGAAGAGATTGGCGTCGACGTACGGAGCGCTCGCGACCAACCGCGCCGTGCCCGAGTACCCGATGATGTGCCGACCGCAATCGCGCACGACGCGAATCGCGTAGATCGAGCCCATGGGCGTCTCGGAGTCGACGCCGATGTACATGAGGTTCGGGTCGTCGCGATCGATCAAGCACCCGCCGTAGCGCGTCGCGGGCAACCCAGGAACGCGACCGATGTCGTACGCGCGATAGAGCGCAGAGAAAGGCTCGGCCACGGTGATGCCCATCGCTGCAGGCAGCGTCATGGGCACGCACCCCGCGTCGACGACGGAGGGCACATCCGGCGTGGGGACGCCGGTGTCCGTCGCGATTGCCGAGTCGACGAGCGCTCCTGCGTCCCCGTCGGCGTTGCCGTTGGCGTCCGCTCGCGCGTCGCGTGGAGTCGGCAGCGTCGCCATCTCGCTGCACGCGACGACGGTGATGCAACACAACGCGCCGACGTTGCGTCGCGCTCCCTCGAGCGGTGTACGAGTCATGTCGCACAGGGTATCGCGCGAGATCGCGTTGCGTCGAATCGGACAGGGAGGGCGCTCGATTGCTACCGGGGTTTTTCGTCGTCGAGCGGCACGAGGCCCAGTCGAATCGCGTACCGCACGAGCGCCGCGCTGTTGGGCGCCTCGAGCTTCACCATGAGCCGCGCGCGGTGCGTCTCGACGGTCTTCGGGCTGACTCCGAGCAGCTCGCCGATCTCGACGCTGGATTTGCCGTACGCCACGAGCTGCAACACCTCGCGCTCGCGTGGCGTGAGCCCGGGGTCTTCGTCGGACGGAACCTTGGCGATCGCGACGCCTGGATCGCTCACCCCTGCGCCGAAGTACGTCTCTCCGCGGGCGATCGCGCGGATCGCCTCGACGAGCTGCGAGAGCCCGTTGCCCTTGAGCAGATATCCCTTCGCGCCCGCGCGCACCGCGGGGCGAACGTACTCGTCGCCTCCGTGCATGCTGAGCACGAGCACCTTCGCTCCCATCGCGGACACGGCGCGGGTCGCGCTGACGCCGTCGAGCTTGGGCATCGACAGGTCCATCACGACGACGTCGGGAGCGCACGTCTCGCAGGCTTGCACGCACGCTCCGCCGTCCTCTGCCTCGCCCACGATCGTGAGGTCGGCGCATCGGCTGAGCAGCGCGCGCAGCCCCTCGCGGACGATGGTGTGGTCTTCTGCGAGCAGCACGCGCACGGGCGCGGACGGTTCTTTCGATGCGTTCACAGCGCGAGAGGGTAACGTAGCTCCGCAGACGGTTGGCGAGGCGCCCGCGAGCGGTTCGCGCTAGCGCACAACGGGCGGAGGGCGCTCGTTGTCTCCGCCGGTCGCGCGCATATCGGGGTTCTCCCGACCCGCGGGCGCAGAAGCTCCCTCCTGGCTCGGTCGGATTCCTTCTTGTCTGCCCGGTGCGCCAGTCGTCGCCGTGCGCGGCTGCGTCGCGCCGCCGGTCGTCGCGCTCTCCGCAGGCAAGGCGTAGCGACCAAACTCGAACATCAAGAACGAGATCCCGTCGGGCCCCGGCTGTCGCGACGGGGTGGGCTGCGTCGACGCTCCTCCGCGGAGCTCGATCACGAGGTCCACGCTGCCGCGGCGCATCCGCAAGTACGCGCGCGCCACAGGCGTCGCGAACGCCGCGGTCTCGAGCGTCCTTCGGTTGTTGAAGATCGGAACGCTCGCGCGCTCGAGTCGGTACACCAGCTTGCCGCGCTCTTGAATATTGGTGATCCGCGGCGCCGCCGAGACCGCGAGAAACACCCGCGATCCAGACTCGGTCATCTGAAAGCCTGGCCACGCGACCACCACGCGACCGTCCCGCGACCGCCTGCGCGCCCACCGACGGAGCACGGCGTACTCGCTCGATCCCGGGGTGACGCCGGCGTACTCCCACCACGCGCGCTCTCGTGTGGGACGCGTGGTCACCGCGCCGCGGCTGCCCGCGCCAGCGCCAGCGTTGGTGATGGTCACAGGCGCCTCCGACCCCGCGCCCTGCGAGCGCTGCGAGTCGGTCGAGTCGCCGGAGGGGCGAACGGAGGCGGTCCCGCTACCCTCGTTCGGCCCTTCGACGCGATAACCCTGCGCTCCCGCCGAGGCGGCGACGGCCATCAAGGTCGCGCTCGTGAGCGCGGCGAACATCCACGGTTTCATCGGCGACCTTGAATGTTGGCACACCAACGGCCGCCCGCCCAACTTCGTCGCACGCGCTTCGGGGTGATTCAGTGCCGCGCTGTTCCCTGGCGCAGCGCGGTGACCACGGCGTCCGAAAGCGCCCGGGTCGAGGGCGAGAATCGCTCGGGGTCGTTTCCGCCCGCGTCCCGAAAGCTCGAGAGCGTCCGCTCGGCGAAGGCGAGCGCGATGGGCTTCTGCGTGCGCAAATCCTCGGCGCCCATGGGGTCGCGCTCGGGTTCGAGCAACACGACGTTGGATCCCCCTCGCGAGGTGAGCGCGAGCAGCGCGCCGAAGCGAAGGGCGGGCTCGTTACGAACGCCGAGCGCAGAGACGAACCCGCGCGGGTGCGCTCCGAGCGCGGAGACCGCCGCGAGCGAGACGGGCGCGAGCGGGCCTACCCAGGGACCGGTGACGCCCAGCCGCTCGAGGATCGTCGCGTTGGCGTCGATCGAGGAGACCACCTCGGTGAGCACGCGCGGGCGCACGCCGGGAGCGCGAACCATCACCGCGGTCTCGTGCACGGCGACGAGACGGGCAGGGCCCTCGCCGACAAAGTGCTCTTCGCCGAGCGCGGTTCCGCGGCTGCCGACGAGGACGATCACGCACTGATCGAGGAGGTTTGCCTCGCGAAGACGGTCCATCGCTTGCGCGAGCACTCGGTCGACGTTGGCGATCGCCGCGTCGTACAGGGTCATCAGGCGATCGAGGTTGAGCGACGGTGACGCGCGCGGGCTGAGCGCGAACGCCGCTGTTCCCTCGGGTTGTAAGGCATTTTCTGCGGGGTTCGGGTCGAACTGCAACAGAAGATCGCGCGGCGGATCGAGCGGCGGAACGCCCGCGCGCGTCACCACCACCGCGAACGCACGTCGGTCCCTTCTCAGCCCGAACGGAATCTCCGCGCGACACCGCGCCGCCTCTCCTGGGCACGTGCGCACTTCGCCGTATCCCCGGTCGAGCCCAGAGCCCTCGATCCACTTGTCGTCCGCGAAGAGCGCCGTCGCCATGCCGCCTTCGCGCAAGAGCGTGCCCATCGTCGGCGCTCGCTCGTCATGGGTGTCGGTCCACTCTTCGATTCGGTGTCCGTCCGGCGACAGGCCCGTCAGCGCGCTCGCGAGCGCGGGCAGCTCGCGGCCCGACGCGACCTGCGCGCGCGCGACGATCCCTTCGCGCGCCATGCGTTGAAAGCCGCCCCCCGCGAATCGCCCGTTGATTTGCGGGAGAATCCGATCCACCCGCAGCCCGCGAACAACGATGAAGAGCGCGTGACGCGCGGTCGGCAGCGGCGCTGGAGCCTCGGTCCTCGCGATCACCCGCGGGTCTGCGAAGGCGACGCGGATGTCCGTGCGCACGCCAGCGTCGGCGCTTCCCGAGACGCCCGCGTCGGGATCGTCCGACGCGATGGCCGCAAACGAGATGCGCGCCGCCTTGTGCGCGAACTGCGCCAGATCGAGCGACAGCTCGGTCCACGGGGTGTTCGCTCGGACCTCGACCTCGCGCTCGACGGGCGAGGCGTCGTCCACCTCGATGCGGATGCGCGCTCGGACCGGAGCGACGTTGCCGCCGCGCACGCCCTCGGCGGTCACCGCGGTGCGCAGCGTCGCCGATGCAGGGAGCACCGTGACCCACGAGGCGCGCGTGGGGGGATAGAGCGTGAGCGATCGACGCGGAGTTCGATCGACGCGAACGTCGGCCACCAGGTCGGTGACCCGCGCCACCGCAGCGCCCGCGCGACAGACGTGAACCCAATCGATCTCGACCACCGTTGGCTGTCGAGGCTGCGCTGGTTGCGCGCTCGATGCGCTGGTGGTCGAGGCGCTCGGTTGCACGCCAGCGTCGCGGCTTCGCGCCGCCTCCTCCGCGGAGATCACCGGCGGGAGCACCGCGCGCGGACCGCGCGGCGAAGGCGAGTCGTCGTTGGGCTTGATTCCACCGAGAAATCGCAGCTCGACCAGCGCGGACTCGCGCGCGAACCGCTCGGGCGCGACGGGCAGCTCGATGACGTGCGCCCCTTGGTCCTCGGGCAAGAGCGCCTGCCTGACAGGAACCCCGTCCACGAGCGCGAGCACCCTGTGCGCCCGCGCGCGTCGGATCCGAAGTCGAATGCGATCGGGCGCCACCGTCGTGTCGATCGGCACCCTCAGCCGCAGCCGCGGTCCGACCTCGGCCCACGAGTCGCCGTTGACCTCGTCGACCCGCGACGGAACCGGCGGGAGCACAAACGCTGCGCTCTGCGCTTCACCGAGGTCGACGATCGGTCCAGTCGAGTCGATCGCGCCGTTGCGCAGCGGCTCGAGCAGGTCGATCGCGCCTGGCTCATCGAGCGCGACGGTGGGTCCGAGCGATCCCGCGCGCTGCGCGATCGGCGTCGTAGAAGGCTCAGTGGTCGGCGCGAGTGATCGGTCTCTTCCGCACGAAAGCGCAGCGACGATCGCGAGCGCCATCGCGCTGCGGATCGCCCTCGGGCCTGTGTGCGAGCGGCGCGACGTCACGGCTCGTTGGGTAGCACCAGTCGGACCGCGCGGCGCGCTTCGACCTCGATGACCCTGAATCCTCGGACGTTGCCGCGGCGGTAGGTGAGGTTGTGCTGTCCGGGCAAGAGCTCGACGCGAAGGGGGGATTCGCCGAGGTCGCGCGTTCCGACGGTGATGTGACCGGGGCCGTCGACCACGAGCAGGCCGCGGCCCTCTGTCATCGTCGAGCCGTCGAGAAACACGGTGGGGTCGAGGTCGAACTCCATCCCCGCTGCGCGCGCTTCGCCTCCGTTGCTCGCGCCCGACGCGTCTTGCGCGCTCTCGACGCTCTCGACGCTCGCGTCGTCGGTCGCGCTCGTCGCGCCCGCGTCGTCGGTCGTGTTCGCGACGCTCGCATCGTCGTCGCTGTTCGCGACGGCGCCAGAGGACGCGTCCTCGGTGCTCTCTGCGACGCCGCTGTCGTCGCCCTGCGAAGCAACGGTCGCGCCTGCCTCGAAACCAACGATCGCGGCGCCCTGATTGGCGTCGTTCGAAAGTGTGGGGGGCGGCAACAGCGCTCGGACGACGTAGTAGCTCCCGAAGCCGAGCGCGACCACCGCGAGCGCGAGCCACAGCCACGCGCTCGATCCGCCAGCGTTGATGCGCTCGTCGGTGGTCTCTCGCTTGCGCGGGGGAGGTTCGGTCACCTCGACGGGGCCGCCCACCGCAGCGACGTCGATGATGATCGACGAGTCCGAGGTCGACACAGGCTGCGGCGTGTGCCCTTCGGACACCTTCGCGACGTCTTGCGTTCGGGCGCGACGGCGAGGGAGTCCGCGCGCGTCGAGGTCGATTCCTTCCAGCGGAAGGCCCGGTGACGAGTGCGCTGCCGCGTGCAGCTCGTCCTCGGACAGGTGCGCTTCGGACTCGCTCTCTTCGAAGAGCGGGCCGTCTTCTGCGTCCGGCGTTCCCGCGGTGGGGCGCTCTCCGGACACTTCGCGCTGTCGTGTCGCGCCGCCGTCGCCGACGACGACGCCCGTCGGAGCTGCGTCTGCGCTGCCGGGCGGCGGAGGCTCCATCGAGAACGGGATTCGCTCGGGCTCGGCGCTCTTGACGGTCGTGAGCGCGATCGGCTGTTTGTTTTCCGGGCGATCTGCCCTCGATGCGCTCTGCGAGCCCGTCGAGACCTCGACCTCGTCGCCGACGCTCGCGGGCGCGCTGGCGTTCGCCGCGGGGTCGGTCACGGGTGGCGTCGAGTCGCTCGCCATCAAGCTCGCGATCACCGCGCTCGTCGAGTCGCTCTCTGTCGCGGACTTCGTCGCGGGCTCATCGGCTTCAGAGACCTCTTCGTCGCGGACCTTCATCGTCGCGAGCGGAACCGCCGGGTCCTTGAGCTCTGCGAGCAGCGCGTCTGCGAGCGAGTCGCTCTCGCGCTCGCCGAAGCCCGGCGCGAGCGCCTCGTCCATGTTCGTCGGACGCTTCCAAGACGGGCTCGAAACGCGTCGCGGCGGGCTCGCTTCGGACTCGCCAGCCGGAGCGCTGCTCGTCGCTGGGCTCGAGCTCGAGGCGACCTCGGGCCGGTCTTTGTCCGAGCCTTCGTTCGCGCTCGCGGTCTGCCCGTCCGTCGCGGCGTCATCCCCAGCGCTCGCGGGCTTGGGGTGGATCTCTGCGAGCGACTCGGGCAAGAGCACCGCGGGCATCGTGGTCGACACCCGGATCGGCGGTCCGCCGCCCTCGATCGTGCGCGGCGAGTTCGCGGTGATCCTCGGAGCGACGAGGTCTTCACCGGACGGGCCTTTGGCGCCGCGAATCACGCCGCGTCGCGCGAGCTCGACGAGCAACGGATCGAGCTCTTGCGGCGCGACGCCGTCGCGCAGCACGAGATCGCGCGGGCTGTCGCCGCCCGCGACCTTCTCGATGAGCGCGCGCATCGGAGCGGGCAGCGTCTTGGCGTAGGAGTTGGCCGCGTCCGCGTCGATGTCGAGCGAGGCCACTTCGACCAACGAGGCGCCAGAGACCGCGTCTTCGAGCGCGACGATCAGCGCGGCGCCGCCCTCGAGCAGCGAGTCGAGCTCGCCGTGAACGTTGGATCGCACCGCGTGCGTCGCGCGCTTGACCGAGAATCGCGCGGCCGAGGCCCCGAGCACCTGGACGAGCGCTCCTTCGCCGCGCGAGAGCGAGCCGTCCTCGGCGGTGCGCATCACGCTCACCAGTCGGCCTCCGCGAAGCTCGACCTCGGTGACGCTGAACGAGTCGGTCACGGTGATGGTGGCGCCGCGAAGCGACTTCGCCGCGACCTCGATCAGCGAGAAGACGCCCACGCGCTCGACGCGACCGCGCAGCTCTTCGCCCTCGTCGAGAGACTCGATGCGACGCAGCAGACGAACGCGCGGCCGAAGGACGCTGCGAACGCGGGCGAGGATCGCCTCGCCCTTGGACTCTTTGCGGAGGTAGCCCTGCGCCTGCGCGCCGAGCTCGCGCATGCGCGTGATGAGATCCTCGCGCCACGAGAGCAGCACCACCGGCGTATATCGAATCGAAACGTCGCGGCGGATCGCTCGACAAAGCGTGAACCCGTCCATCCCCGGCATGAGGATGTCCGAGATCACGACGTCGGGACGAGTCTTGCGCGCGTCGCGGAGGGCCTGCGCGCCGTCGTTGCACTCGACGACCTCCATCCCTGCTTCGCGCAGCAAATTTGCGAAGAACCACACGACGTTGGGCTCGTCGTCGACGACGAGCGCTCGCCTCGCGGGAAGCGGGTCGTCGCCCTCTTGCTCGGGCATCGCCTCGTCGTCGTCGCCGACGGCGAGCACGTGCGCGCCGCCCATGCCCAGCGGCGCCGACGGCATCTCGAAGCGCACTCGGCCATGCGTGCGGCGCGCGACCACTTCGCGCACGCGGGCGATGGCCTCCCACGTCGCGGCGAGGACCTCTGTTCCCTGTCCGAGAGGGACGCGGGTGCTGCTGGCGTTGGGGCCCGCGGCGCCCATGAGCCCGCGGCGAATCTCGTCTTGAAGCGCCTTGGTGAGCTCCTCGAGGGTGAGGTCGCCGAAGGACGGCGGCGGCATCGACGGACGCAACAGCGTCTCGACCGCGCGCCCGATGACCCGCCCGAGCTGCGCGGGGTTGATCGGCGTCGTGAGCGTCTCGAACACGCCGTGCTGCTTGAGCGTCGCCTCGTCGACCCGCTCGCCCGGCGAGGTCACCACGATGACTGGAATGAAATCCGTCAGCGGATCTCCTCGCATCGCCGCGACGATCCCGACGCCGTCTGCGGGCTGAACGCTCTCTGCCACGATCACGTCCGGAGATGCGTCCCGCGCGGCGAGCACCGCCTCGGCGAGCGTTCTCACCGTCGTGATCTCTGCGTCCTTCGGAGAGGCTCGGCGAACCTCGCTCACGAGCCCCGCGCCGCCCACGACGAGCACTCCCACAGGGGCGCCTGCGTTGAACGCCGGTGGGCGCACGCTCGGCGCGCGAGACCCCGGCGCGTGCGCCGGCGGCGGAACGGACGGCGCTCCGCCGCTCTGGGGCGTAGCCGTGCTCGTCGCAATCGCCGAGAGCACCGAATCTCCCGACCCTCTCGCGGACGGCGGCGCGGCGGGACCGCGGTCCCGTGGACGCTCGAACAGCTCGGGGCGATCGGGCAGATCTCGCTGCGCCAGCGTCGAGAGCGACGCGATGAACTCGCTCAGCGTGTCGAGGTCTCTCTGTCCGAGCGATGCGCTCGCGCGAAGCGCGTCGAGGTGCGCGATCCCCTCGCGCAGCCCCTCGGACAAAGCGAGCAGCCCGAACCCGCGCGCGCTCGTGTACAGCGCGTGCAGCCTCCGTCGCAGCTCGTCGCGCATGCGCGAGGACCGCGTGTCCGCCACGATCGTGCCGAGCGTCGCGCGGAGCTCGGTCATCTTTCGAGGCAACGACAGGACGAATGCTGTCTTCTCGTCGTTGTCGTCGCGTTCGGCCATCGGGTCCAGTCGGTTTGAGACGGTACGCGATCCGGTGGCAATCGCGCCAATTTCGGGCTGTCAGAGCGCGTCGCGCCGCTTCACTGCATGAATTGTCGCAGCAAATTCAGCATCTCCTCTGCCTCGCCGCCGCCCGATCCGGTGGCGCCGCGTCCCGGAGAGCTCCCTCGACCACGCGAACCTCCTCCGCTCGCGCCTCCGTTGAGCAGTCCGCCGAGACCGCCGAGCCCCCCGCCCGAGCCGCCGATCGCGCGCATGAGCTCGCGCATCATCGCGTCCGCGCCGCCAGCGCCAGCGCCAGCGCCAGCGCCAGCGCCAGCGCTGCTGCCACTAGCTTGATTTCCGGCACCCTGATTCAACAGCCCCGAGAGCCCGCCGAGTCCGCCGCCGTTGCCGTTGCCGTTGGATCCGCCGCCGTTGAGCAGCCCGCCGAGTCCGCCGAGCCCGCCGATCCCGCCGCCCGAGCTGCCCGGACCGCCGCCGCCGAGCAGCGCGCGCAAAATCCCGGCTCGCTCGAGCATGGTGAACATCTGGTCCATCTCTCGGATGCGGGCGGGGTTGGTCTCGCCCATCATCCGCGCCGTCAGCACGCCGAGCGACACGCGACCGAGGTCGTCGTCGCCCCGCGTCTCTTCGAGCCACCGCCGCGCCAGCGCGCGAACGCGCGTCGCCTGCGCGCTCGCGGCGCGGCCTTGGAGGTTGCCCGCGCCGAGGGCGAGCGCGTCCACGATGGCGTTGGGCGGCGCGACGCGAAACGCGTTGTCTCGGATGTACCGCTGAAGCGCGAGAAAAAACGCTGGATCGCCCAGCGAGCGCCGAACGGCTTCGTAGAAGTACGGGGCCTTTCCGTAGACGACGCCCGCGTACGAGATGGGCGTGCGAAAGGTGGACACCGCGCGGTTGACGGGCTGGTCCGCCATCCCGAGGGCGCGCATCAGGTGGTAGTTGTTCTTGACGTTGGCGTCGCCGTCCCGCTGGGCGCGTGCGCGTCCGTAGCGATCCTCGAGGTAGATGATCGAGCTGTACTGCGCCAGCGCCTCGTCGACGAAGGGGTGATCGCGCGAGTCGCTGCCGACCAGCCCGTGCCAATACTGGTGCGCGACCTCGTGCGCGGTCACGAACTCGAGCATCGTCTCGCGCGACGCGTTGATGTCGAAGCCGCTGCCGGTGAACTGCTGCAACATCTGCGACAGCTCTCCGCCCGACTGCGACGGATCTCGATAGAACATGCTCGCGACCGTCACGAGCCCGGCGAACTCGACGCCGCCCGCGCCGCCCACGACCGCTGCTTCGCACACGTCGAGGTCCGCGTAGGGGTACGGGCCGAACCTGCGCTCGTACACTTCGAGCGAGCCCGCCGCGGCGTCGAGCACCTTCTGTCCCGCCGCTTGCTCGCCGGGCAACACGTGCGAGCGCACGGTCACGTCGCCCACGCGGCGCTCGAGCGGAATCCACGTGCGCGAGGCGAGCACCGTGAAGTCTCGCACCATCGCCGCGGCGATCTCCTGCGTGCGCCGCGGGTTGCGCAGGATCGTCGCGCCTGCGTCCTGCCCGGCGCCGCCCACGGCCACCACTTGCGACGAGGCCACGGTGTCGCGCACCGCGACCCCGGTCGTCACGATCTTGTACCCGTCGGGAAAGCTCACCCGCGCGCGGACGTGCGAGAGCTCGTCGCTGCCGAGGTCTCCGAGCGTTCCACGGTCGTCGCGGACCCACTGGCCTGCGCGGCGCGGGGCCAGGACCGGGTACCACTGCGCCAGGCACGCGATGCCGTCGCCCATCGCCAGCAGGCCGTAGTCCGTCGCGCTGGCGGCGCTCGGGTCGCTCGACTGCGTGACGGACCGAAGCGACTCCATCCCCTGCGCGAGGAGGTTGGTCCTCGACGAGTCGATCGCGTCGAGCCTGCCGTCGAGCTCGATCCACACACGAATTCGAGATCCCGCTGCGATCGCCTGCGCGGGGCGCACAGAAATCACCCCGGTCGACTCGCCGTTGACCACGCAGGCCACGGTGGCTCCGCGCTCGTCTCGGCACCCGCCGCGGGACATGCGCAGCGCAGGCAGCACCACCGTCCCCTGCGCGCCGCGCTGCGAGCTGTTGGCATACAGTCGAAACACCAGCTCTTCGAGCGCCGCTCCCTCGGTGTTGGTGAAGTAGAGCTCCTCGCGCACGCGAAAGGTCAGCTCTTCAGGGTTGACGTCGAGCGAGAGGTCGTAGAGCGGAACGTTGTCGAGCCTCGTGAGCCCCGCGCTCGCCGGCAAGAGCGCGCGCGCCTGCGGCCGCAGCGAGGCGAGCAGCGGCGTCGGGTCGTACCACTGCGCCGCCGCAAGGCGCGGGGCGAGCGTCGCGATCGCGAGCGCGGCGAGCGACGAGAGCCAGGGAGCAGACGCGCGGAGGTTCACGGTGTCGCGAATGGTAGCGCTCTTCGCGGGATTGTTCAGGCGGGGTGAGCACGGGAGCGAGCGTATGCGCCGGAGCAAGCGGGCTCGCTTGCCTCGCTTGCTCCAAAGACACACGGGGTCCACTGCCGTCGCCACGGGCGTGGCGGCGCGGGTGTTGCTACGGTCCCGTGAATGGGATCGGATCTGTGGGTTCGGGCGATCTATTCGACTGCGTGCTTCGGCCTGCTGGCGTGTGATGTGCCGCAGCGTCCCGTGCCGCCGTTGGACGTCGTTGCGCCGCCGACGATGCGCTGTGACTTTTCGACCTCAGTGTGGCCTTCGCGCAACACCGAGCCTCCTTCATGGGGAACAGGCCGCACGCTCACGTATGCGGTCTCCGCGATGACCGTCGATCCAACGCCGTTCGACGAGCGAACGCCCCTCGCGGGCTTCGACCTCGATGGCCGATTCAGTCGCGATGAGTTTGGTCAGGGATGCGACAGGCTGGACGCACCGTCAGACCTCGACTGTGAAGCGAACTGCTCGCAAGTCGCCTTGGACCCGCAGGGGCGCTGCACTCGGCTCGGGTGTGTCGGCGCTGGGTGCCTCGGCGGCGTCGACAATCAACTGCCCGGTCTCCTGGACATGCTCGGCAGCGTTCGCGGCGCTGACTTCCCCGGCGGCCGTCCGGGCACTGCGATCGAACGCGCGTATCGCGCCGGGCAAGCGGCGATCGTTGTTCAGTTGTCTGGAGTCGACAGCCTCGAGCAAGACGAGCTCGTCGCCGTGCGGTTGTTTCCTGCGGTTCCGGTCTATGGTTCGCCCGACGGAGGAGGGTGCTCAGCTCGGCGAATCGACCAGCGGTATGCGATTGCTCGGCGTGCAGTGATCGAAGGAGATCCCGCGCGCCCCGCGGGACGCGACGGCGTCGGACGCATTGTGCGCGGGCAGCTGCGCGCTCGATTCGAGGGGCCGATTTCCATCCCCTTCATCGACGTAGGCCCGTCGATCCGCGATTGGTCGATCGAGATCGCGCAGATCGCGGTCAACCTCAGCGAAGAAGCGGGATCGCAAGGAAACCTCGGCGGAGCGATCTCGGTCCAAACCCTCCTCCCTTCGTTCGGAACCCAGCCGCCACCGAGCGGAGTCGCGATCATCCTCTCAGGACTCGTGGACCTTCCGGGCGTCGACGGCCGGTGTTTCTCGCGCAACGACTGCACGCAGCCGACCGGTCGCATCAGCGTAGGCGTGCGCTTCTCGCTCGTCCGCGCCGTGCTCGAGCCTCGCGCGCTCGACGCACCTCCCGCTGGCGCGTGCCCGACCGCGCCGCTCGTGCCGATCCCAGGGAGCGATTACGAGCGCTTCGACGCCGGCTCCCTTTGCGAACCCGGCGACGCCGCGCGCTAATCTCTCGCCGCGCTTTCTGCGTTGCGCGAATGCGCTACCGTCCCGCGCCGTGACGCCCAGCGCGCTGTCTGTCCCCCTGCTCGTCGTGACGCTCGTCTCGGTGTTCGTGTACGCCGTGCGCTTCGTGAGGGCGCGCGCGTTTCTCGCGGCGATCGACTGGTGGATCGCGCTGGCGTTGGTGCTCGCGGTCGGCGGCGGCGCGGCGCTCAACCCAGCAACGCGGCCGCTCACCGGCTTCATCGCCTTCGCTGCCCTCGCGGCGCTGCTGCTCTTGCCCCAGTGGCTCGAGGCGAAATCGCAGCGCGCCGCGCGACTCGCCAACAAGACCCTCGCGGTCACCTTCGCGACGCTCGCGGCGATCCTGCACCCCTCGCCGCGCAACCGCGCGCAGCCCCGGGCGCTTCGCACGCTGCTGGCCTTGCGCGAGGGGCGCGAGATTCCAGCACACGAAATCGATTCCCTCGCTCACGGTCAGCCCGCCGTGCTCCAGGCTCTCTCGCTCATCGTCGAGCACAACCGCGGAAACGTTCGAGCCGTGTACGACGCGATGGCGCCCGGAGACGAGCGCCCCTTGCTCTACGCGATGGGCATGGGGCTCTTGCATCTGCGCTCGGTCGCGCTGCTCGAGCCGACGCCCGAGGCGCTCGTCCGAACGATCACCGAGGTCACCGCGCTCGACCCCACGATCAACGACCCCGATCGAAAGGCGCTGCTCGTCGCTTTCTCTCTCGCGTACGTCGGCGATCGCGAGGGCGCGTTCGACGCGAGCCGCTCGCTCGCCGCGTACCTGGCTCCCGGTGAGCCCCACGCGCTTCGCGCCCTGGCGCTCTTCTGCTCGGGTGAGCCCGAGCTCGCGCAGCGCGAAATTCGCGAGGGAATCACGGCCAACGCAAGGCGCCCCGCCGCCGTTCACTCGCTCGAGACCCTCGCGCGCGTGCTGCGCGAGGTCCCGCCGCGCACCTCGTCGATGCACTCGGCCTCGCTCGCAGACCTCGTCGAACGTCTGCGCGGCGAGGCGCGCACCCTGGCGGTGATCGCTCCGCTCGAGGGACGTTCGCGCACGCCGTGGCTCACCCTGAGCTGGTGCCTCGCGCTCGTGCTCGTGCACGGGTGGCTCTCGTTGCGCGGGAGCCCCTATGATCCCGAGCACCTCGCGCGCTCGGGGGGCCTGCTCACGTCGGACTTCACCGTGTTCGGCGACCTGCGCAGCTCGTGGCCCAAGCTGTTTACGCACGGCCTCCTGCACGCAGGCGCGCTGCACCTGGTCTTCAACCTCCTGGCGCTCAACTCGTTTGGTCAGTTTTGCGAGGCGTTTTACGGTCGAATTCGCTCGGTCGCGATCTATCTGCTCGCCGCGGTGACGAGCGGTCTGGCCGTCGCGCACCTCTCGGACCCCTTGCGTCCCACGGTGCTCGTCGGCGCGTCGGGCAGCATCTTCGCCCTCGGCGGCGCGGTCCTCGCCGCGGTCGTCGTGGACCCGGAGCTTCGCGCGACCCCGCGCGGCCGGCGCGAGCTCGTCGTCCTCGTGCTGCTGTTCACCGTGCAGACCGTGATGGACCAGCTCGTCGCGGGCGTCTCGGGGACCGCGCACATGACAGGGCTCGCGACCGGCGCGCTCGTCGGAGCGCTGCTCACCGTGGCCGCGCGGCGAACGCGCGAAAGGGGCTCGGCGCTCGCGAAGAGAGCGTGAGCGGCGCGGGAGGCGTTCGCGGATGTGCGCGATGGGCGCGCGTCGATGCGTTGGCGGGCGCCGCGGCGCGATGCTATCTCCGAGGGGTAACCGTTCAGTCCCCTCAGGCTTCTCATCGTTACCCACACGACGCGAGAGAAGATCCAGACAGAACGCGATCGGTGCACGCCCGGTGACGAGCCAGCGATCCGCGTCAGCGAACGGACGCGATCAGCACACGCCCGGTAGACGAGCCCTCATCGTTACCCAAATTGTGCGAGGGAAACTGCCGCAAGTTTGCACGATGCCTCGAATCGCGGCCCCCACCCGCGCTTGCGCCCACGTGATGCGCAACGCCCTACCGTAGCCTCTCGATATTCAAGAGGATTGCGAGCCGGGCAGGGATCCCTCGAAACCGAAAGGTCCAGCGCTTCGGCGGGTCGGCGGCGTTGCGACAAAGATGCTCTTGAACCGATCGTCGTCGGTGCTCCCGCTGATTGCGCGATATCGGACGGTCCGAAGCGGGCTTCGGTGATGACGCGTCAACGCTCGGTTCAACGCTCGTTTCAACGCGCAAGGCATCGAGCGCGGAGCACAGCGTCCTTCTCGTTCTCGCCGCGGCAATGTCCATCCACAGCACCGACGTTCCTTTCGCCGGAGCTGCCGTAGGAGCGGCGCGCGTCCCGACGTTCTTGGTGTACGCGGCGGGGCAGCGACTCGCGGGGCGGGCGGCGGCGTTTCGAGACGTCGCGTTGGCGTCACGATGAGCCCGCGCGCGGCGCGAAGGGCTGAGAGCGCCACACGAAATGAAGATCGCGCACGGCTCCGCGCGATCAGAAGCGAGCGCCGACGGAGAGGCCCGCGTGTGCGTCCGAGACCCACGGGAGCACCGCGACGCGCGGCCCGCTGGGCGTCTCACGAAACGGCCGCGTGAATCCCCACAGCGAGAAGCCGAGCGACGCGATGCTCACGGTCAGATACGCCGTGGAGATGGCCAGCGTGGTGGTGTCGATGCGGGCCCAGACGAAGACGCCGAGGGAGCTCGCGCTGATGGCAGTGTGGGCGGTCCACAGCACTGTTCCCAACACCGACCACGCCGTGGGAACGCCGCCCGTGCCCACAGCCCATCCTGCCACGGCGATGTTCGTCGCAAGGGACGGAACGCTCAGAATCATGCCGCTGATCGACAGCGGGACCACGACATCCAACGTGTTCCACGCGTCGCATCCGCCGGTCCCACGCGGCGCGGTGCACGCGAAGGCGTCCCGCGGCAGCGCCACACACCCGACGACCATCGCTGTCCCCATCCCCATCACGAGCGCCCGCTTCATCGTCGTGGTCTCAATAGCGATTCTGGTTGGTGAAACACGAGCACCGCAATGTACTGCGAAGCGCCATGAAACGCCGGGGCAGCGCAGACCGCCGTGGAAATCGCGCGATGACGCGCCGCGTATAACGCGCCACTAAGTCGCTTTAGTGACTACGCGTCTGCAAATTTACTCGCGATTGTCACGGTGGCGCTGGCGTAGCGCGCAGTACGCGCTCGCAAGCGTCGCGTAGCGGTAGATTCGCGTCGCGAAATGACTGCGTCGACGACGGACTCTGCGCACGGCGGAGCGCACGGCGCTTCGCGCGCGACGCTGCTGCTCGGAGCGATCGGCGTGGTGTTTGGCGACATCGGGACGTCGCCGCTCTACACGATTCAAGAGTGCTTTCACGGAACGCACGGGGTGCGGCCGACGCCGGACAACGTGCTCGGCGTGCTCTCGCTCATCTTCTGGTCGCTGACGATGGTCGTGACCGCGACGTACCTGCTCTTCGTGATGCGGGCGGACAACAAGGGCGAAGGGGGGATCCTCGCGCTGCTCGCGCTCGTGCCCGCGCCGCTGCGCGCGGCGAAGGCTGGGCGCGTCGGAGCGCTCTCGCTGTTGGTGATCGCAGGCGCGGCGCTCTTGTTCGGCGACGGGATCGTTACACCTGCGATTTCAGTGCTGAGCGCGATGGAAGGGCTCAGCGTCGCGACGCACGCGCTGACGCCGGTGGTGGTGCCCCTCACGTGCGTGATCCTCGCGGGGCTCTTCGCGATTCAGCGCTTCGGGACGGGCTCGGTGGGGCGCTTCTTCGGCCCGGTGATGGTCCCTCGGGGGCGGCCACGTTTACGCTCGTCGCGCTCGCGGCGTCGGCGACGGTGATCGCGTCGCAGGCGTTGATTTCGGGTGTGTTTTCGCTGACCCACCAAGCCGTGCAGCTTGGGTTCTTTCCGCGCGTCGAGGTGCGGCACACCGCGCGCGACGCCGAAGGGCAGATCTACATTCCAGTGATCAACTGGCTGTTGGCCGTCTCGTGCATCTTGCTCGTGCTGGTGTTTCGCCAGTCGACCAAGCTCGCCGCAGCCTTCGGCCTCGGAGGATAGGACATCCAACCGCGGTCGATCGAGCACGCGCATTCGGCGACCCGATGGCCCGTTGGCTCGTCGCCGCCCTCAGCCCGACACGACCGCGCCGCGATCGACCCACCCCGCATCCCTATGGTTGCGTTCTCCCGCTGTTTTCGCAGGCGATACTGTGTTGGTTCCCCGCCGACGCGCTCGAGTCCGCCTCGAAGTGATCTCGGTCGCCTGGTCAGGGAGGCGCCGACCTTCTCGTTGTTTGACTCACCGCTCGATGGGCTCGCGGCGGGCGTCGAACACGCGCAGCACTTCGAGCACGTCCCCCTTGCGCCGGTAGTAGATCACCAGCGTTCCGACGGGCCAGCGACGAGCCTCGCGTCCGTCGGTCAGCATCGCGGCACGGCCCAGCTCCAACCCCCCTAGCAATCCGAGCGCGCGAGTCAGCCGCCGATGGCGAGCGCTCGAACAACCACGTGTAGGTCGCGTCGATATCATCGATGGCTTCGGGAAGAAGGCGAACAGTCATCCGGCCTTCCGCTGCGACAACAGCCGCTCTCGCGTCGCGTCGAGACGCGCGTTGAGATCGTCGAGCGAGAGAAACTCGCCGCGGTCCGCTGCATCCAGTCGCGCCCGCAAGATCGCGTCTTCCTCTTCGCTGAGGGGCGCATCAAGGATGCGCAGCGCGTCGAGCGCCGCCTGTGCTTCGTCTTCGCTCATCGCCGCCACGCGGGCCGCAAGCTGCTCTTTCGCTGTGGTCGCCATGGTCTTCGAGCGTACCACCACACAGGCCCCGATCACCGCGCGCCGAGCTCTGCGAGCGTCATCCTGTCAGCGCGACAGGCGGGCAAAGGTGCTTACGCGACTGCGACGTCGTCGAGTTCTGGCGGCGTCAGTGGTCCGCCAACCCCAAAGCTATGCAGGCACCCTGCATCAGCCTCGGAGGGGGTGCAGCGCCCCTCGTGCCAGCTCCACGACGCATCGCCTCCATCGGCGTCAGGCAGACAAACGCACCGCCCCTCGTCCCAAGGTGTGACACAGCCATTGAGCCGAACCGACATCGCGGAAACGAGCGCAAGCGCACGAGCGAAGAGCGCGCCAGGCGAAGGGTGAGTCGAAGGCTTCATGGCTCGATGGTCGCACGGCTCGCCGCGCTCGCGGGTCGATGACCTCGCCGGGTGCGCGCTGCTGGGGAGCCCATGAACGGCCACGCGCCCTACCCCTTCGGCCCGACGAGCTCCGCCAGCGTTCGAGCCGCCAGCGCGACGAGCCAGACGTCGCCCGTCTCGAGTCCCGCCTTCACAGCCACCCCCAGCGCGAGCGCCAGTCGACCGCGCGGCGTGGTCCCGTCGGTGCGATCGACCTGCAGCGAGGATAGGACATCCAACCGCGGTCGATCGAGCACGCGCGCATTCGGCGACCCGATGGCCCGTTGGCTCGTCGCCGCCCTCAGCCCGACACGACCGCGCCGCGATCGTCCCACCCCAGAGCGCCGAGCGTTCTCCCGCTGTTTTCACAGGCGATACTGTGTTGGCGGTCGGCTCTTGGCACGCGGGAGGATCGGCTTCGCACAGGCGCACGACGTCGGGGACCCGGAGCCCGGTCTTCGCTCCGCACGCGGGCAAGAGCGCCACCAACGCGACTCGAATCTGTGTGCGCATTATCGACCGTCGCCCTCGCTGTCGCCCGCGTCGGCGGCCGCATCCGCGCTGGCGTCGCTGACAGATGCGTCAGGGGTAGAGCACGGCGCTGCGAGATAAGCGGGATTGCGGTTGGCTTCGCGGGGGAGGCAGAGGCCGAAGGAGTCTGCTTCGAGAAGACAGTCCCAACCCGTGGGGCAGTCTTCGTCGAGGCGGCACCGTGACGTGAGCTGTTGGCGAAAACAACCCACCGAGCCGGAGATCACGCACGTTCCTCGCGTCGACGTCAGCAGTCCGGCGGCGCGGATCTCCCCCGCATTCGCTCACTCCTCCCGCCGCGCTCGATTCGCGACTCGTCTCCGAGTGTCTCCGATGGAATCGCGCGCGTCCAGCGCCCGCGGCGCGGGAGGTACACCCGGCTGTACCGCGGAGTACACCCGGCTGTACCTGCGGGTACACCCGGGTGTACTCGCGCCCGTCACGGCGCGAATTGCTACGCTCGTGGCTCGGCTTCGTGAGCTCTCTCGTCACCGACGGCGCTGTCGCTCGCGGCGTCACCTTCGATGCCCGCTGATCTCACGACGCTGCGCGCAGAGCGAGCGCGGCTCGATGCGCGGCTCGACGAAGCCCGCGCGCGGCTTCGCTCGGCCGCAGACCCGGTGACGATCGAGGAGTGCCTCGTCGAAGAGGCCACGGTCGCGATCGAGCTTCTCGCGGACCGCGCGTCGTTACTCGAGCCGAACGCGCTCGCCGCCGCCGAAGCCTACTCGCACTGGTGGTACAACTCAGTTTTGCTTCCGAAAATAGAGGCGAAATGGGGTTTTAAACATACCGTGCGGCGCGGTGGACCGATCGCGGTGCGGTAGCAAAGGAGTGAGGGCGGAGACAATGCGATGACCGATCGGGGCGCCACCGGATGACGCGTGCTCGACCGACCGCCGTTGGGTGGCCGATCCTCTCATCGAGCCGTACCCTGACGGCAAGAAAGTGTTTCTCGCGCTCCGCGGCTATCTCTTGCAGTGCAGCAACGCAGAGGACCTCCGAAACTCAGAAAACGACATCCTGACGAAGCTGCACTTCAACGCAGCGGCGTCGACGATCCACGTTGGCGACAAGAGCGATCCCGCGAAGAACTTCCGTCGCGACCCTGCACAACCTCATCTCGTGCGGCGGGCGCTGTTCGTAAGAGCGTCCACGTGGCTCATTTCCGGTCAGAGCGGCGCAAGCGTCGCGGGAGTGGGGGCTCGGGCATGACAGTGACGAGGTGCTCGAAGAGGTCGGGGACGGGTTGGCCGAATAGACGCTCGGCGGCCGTGGTCCCGTCGGCGCGGCGGAGCATGTAGTTGTGGATCGCAGTGAGCGCTGCGAGCCGCGCGTTGCTCAGCCGATGGAGTTGATGGCCACGAAGCTGAAGCCACCCGTTGCGACCTTCTACCATCGCGCTGCACGGCTCGAAGTGAGACACGCACGCCAAAGCGATCTCCTCGTACCCTCTCTTTTCGCTCGCAGACAACCATTGCCACGCCCCGTCGCGCGACCGCTCTTCGCGCCGTCGACTCGCGTGTTGCCGTAGCGCGGCCCGGTCGCTCGCGCGCGCTCGACGCTCCGCCGCCCGTTCGATGTACACGGCCGCGTTCAGCTTCTCGCGCAGCAAACACGCGATCGGCTCGCTCGCCGCTATCCCTCTCAGCCCCGAG
>LNEO01000414.1 GCA_001465015.1 Deltaproteobacteria bacterium Ga0077539
GCCGCGCGGCTCGATCTCAAACGTCGTTTCGTCGCTCGGTTTGCAACTCCAAGTCGCTGTTTGTGCCGTGGAGTTTTCGGCGCCTATGGGAGAGAGGGGACGGTCCTCAATAACTCAACGATTCGGGGCACCGTTTTGAGCGGTCCCCGAGCGTTTGAACAATTGAGTTATTGAGGAGCGGTCCCCGAGCGCCGCAGCGAGAATTCGAGCATTTCTCCTGGGAGGAAGCCTCGGTTGGGGCTGAATAGTTGAGTTATTGAGGACCGTCCCCGAGCGACCGAGCGACCGAGCGTCCCTCGACGGCTCTCATGGGTGCCTCCGCGCGAAGTCATCGACGAACGCCGCGACCTCGTCGGGCGCTTCGATCTGGGGCCAGTGCCCGACGGCGAGCGCGAGCACCTCGGCGTCGGGGCGCGTTTGCTTCACCCAGTCGAGCACGTGCTCGCCGGAGACGGGATCCAGCTTTCCCCAGGCGAAACCCAGGGGACACTTCGCCTCGGCGATGGCGCGGGTCCATCGATCAGCGCGCGTTCGGCGCTCGGCGATGTAGTGCAGTTGATCGTGCGCTCGGCGAGCCATCGCCTCCACGAGCGACCAGTGCTCGGCGAAGTCGAAGCGCTCGGGGCGGGCGAGCGTCCGTCGGATCGATCGCTCGAAGGTGCCTCGACGGAGGACGAGCGGAGCGAGCAGCGCACCGAGAGGCCCCGCGAGGACGCGCTGCACGAGCAGCGCCCGGTGAAGCGCAGGGTTCAATCCGCCGTTGAGAAACACGACGCCGTCCAGCGCGAACGGAAGCTGCCCCTCGTTGAAACGCGCGATCAGCTCCTGCGCGACGCTCGCGCCGTAGTCGTGCGCGACGACGAGCACACGCGCTGCGCCTTCGCGTCGAACGACGGCGAGCGCGAGCTCGACCTGCTCGTCGTAGCTCCATCGCGTGGGGAGATCGCTCTGACCGAACCCAAAGAAGTCGAACGCGATCGTGCGGTTCTGCTCGGGCAAACGCTCGACGAGCGTATGCCAATCGTAGCTCGTCGTCGGAAACCCGTGCAGCAGCAAGAGCGGCCTCTCACCAGGCCTTCCCCCGACGCGCACGAGGGCGCGTCGATCGCGGACGAGCGCGACGCGTTCGGACGACTTCAACCAATCGCCAGCTCTCATGGCGAAAACTCTACGACTGCCACCCCCTTGCGTAACCCGCATTACGGCGATCGCCTCTCGCGAGCGCGCGGGACAGATCACCGCGCCGCAGCGCGGTCGGCTCCGTCGACCGAGTCGATCCGAACCGCGACGACGGCGGAGTACGGCGCGTCGCCCTCGTCGAACGCGATGGAGGCGAGCTTCTCTGCGACGACCGCGGGGCTCTCGTGCGCAGCGGCGACGGAGACCGCTCGTTCGTTCGCGACACACGGCCCTCGAAACGCTGCGCGGCTGAGCAGAAGCACGCCGTCGCCGGCTTGTACGCTGGCGGAGAGCAAGTCCGGCGGCGCAGCAGCCGTAGCGCGATCGATGTTGCGCACCTGCACGTTCGGAATCCCGCTCAGGTCCGTCAGCGTCGGCTGCTCGCGCTTCACTTTCTCGACGAGCGTGTGCGGCGTCGTCGAGGCGATCACGCGCGGACCGCGGGATACGACCGCGACGTCGCCTCCGATCCAACCCATGTGGACCGAGCTCTGCTCGATCACGACAGCGAGCAACACTGCGACGGGAACCTCGTCCAAAAAGTCGCTGTCGCGGAGCACAGATGAGGCGGACTGCTCGACGAACCTTCGACGCGCGCCGCTGAAGGCCGCTTCGAGCCGCGCTCGCGAGGCGCCCGTCGTCGACGACCACTCGTCGACGAAGAGATCCAGGATCAGCCGCGAGGCTGGAGGCCAGCAGGTCGAGAACGCGCTGGCGTAACCGTTCGCGAGCAAGGCGAGGTGAACGCCGTCGCGCTCGATCACGCGCAGGACATCCGAGGCCTCGCCGTCGAGTCCAGTGGGTCTCCAACGAAACGCGGTCCCTGTCCGTACGCTGAGCGCCATCCTCGCGATGGTAGTCGAGGTGCCAACAGGGCGCTCGCCATGGCAGCGCAGGCAGAACGATCGAACTCTGGTTCAACCCTTTGCGTCTCTCCCCATGGAGCCGATGGCCCTGTTGGTTCGCACGGCTGCGGAAGCGTTCACGGCAGCGCATCGAAGCGCAGCAGCCCTTCGGCGTCGAACTGCCGCGGCGTGCAGACCTCGTCGCTCGCAGCCCACGCGTCGAGCGCGAGGATCGCCGCTGCGAGACGCTCGATATCGCTCGGCTCGGCGAGCAGAAGAAACACTTCGCGTACGGTGTAGCCGAACCTGAGCTCAAAGGACGACGACTGTGCGAGCGCGGGATTGGCGCGCGCGACAGCGATCCAGCGCAACGGGTCGGCGCTCGCGTACGCGGAGACGAGCTCGGACTGAGGTTCCGACGGTTCGCCTCCGATCTCCCGCGAACCATCGAGCCAGCGCTGCACCCACTCACGGCTCGCAGCGGACAGCGACCGTAGCCAGCGCTCTCGAACCGTCGGGTCGGCGCTGCGAGCAAGCGCTGTGATCGCCCGTGCGACACCCTGAGATGCGGGCGTATCGCACGGCCAGCACTGCTGGATTTGCAGCGCGTGCGCTGCGTAGGTGGCAGCTGGCGCGCTGACGCTGAGCGTGCTCAGCCACCGGCGAGCGCTCGATGCTGCGACCGACGAGCGAGCCCAATCGATCGAGCGTTGGTGACGACCGACACGCGCGGCGCGATCGATCGCCGCGTCGTCCTCGGGTCGCAACCAAAACCAACGAAAGGCGTTTCGCTCGGCCTGATCGTTCGTGTCCTCTTCCTCGTCTCTGCGGGCCTCTTCGGTGTCGAGCCAACGCTCGAGCCGATCGACGCTCTTCGCAACCGTGCTGCGATACGCCACGTCGGGTAGCAGCCTCGAGTCGAACGGAACCTCGTCGCGTTCGATGCTCTCCAGCGCCCGAGCGACGAACTGCGTTGCGTCCGACTCGTCGGCCCATCGCGCGAGCGCGAGCCATTCGGCCGCCGACGGGCTTGCCTCGCACGCCCGCTGCGTCACTCGATGCTTCGCGCGCTGGACGAACTCGGCGCGCTCGAGGTCAGCGAGCCCCGAGAGCACGGCTACGACGGTGCGATGGTTGGGCGGCTCGGTGAAGTCGCGACTCAGGTATCGCACGCTGCGCGGATGGGCGAGCACCCGCTCGAGCCACACCGCTCCGAGGTCGCAGCGCCCGAGCGACGCACATGCGAGCGCGATCGCTTCCCGCGCGTCGGGCGAGCGACAACTGAATTCCGAACGCACTTCGCCGAGGGACCGCGCCATCAACGCCCCGTGGATCGCCTGGGTCGCAGCGCGGTCCTCTTGCAGCAACGCCAGAACGAGCGTGGTGACGGCGCTCGCGACGGAAGCGTCTTCAGCGTGGAGAATGGGGCAGTTCCATGCAACGTCGCGCTCGACTCTCTCTGCAAGCGCTCGCCGCGTGTGCGGATCGACCAAGGGTCGAAGCCAGAGTTCGCTCTCCGTGGGGTCGACGAGCGAGCACAAGGCTCGCTCTTCGTAGAGTTCGTCGAACCATGGCCGGGCCCACGACTCACGCGGCGAGCTCGCGAGGCGGGCGTCCAATCGCTGAAGACCGACCGACGCGACGGCCTCCCGCAGCGCGTCGCCCGAGTCTAACGGCAGCGCGCCGTAGACTTCCTCATCAGTGAGCGCCCCTTCGATCCACCGCGCGAAGACCGTGCGAGTCGAACACCCCCAACCAGGCAGCGCGGGATCCTCGCAGTAGTCTCGATCGGTGTCGTCGAACACGCCCTGCATCGCCGCACGTACAGCTCCTTCACCGGTGGTCGAGCGCTGGATCTCTTCGAACCACTGCTCCGAGACGCACCGGGCGTGGCGCGCCAAGGTCACTCGGCGGACGCTTCGGCAGCGATCGATCCGAGCCTGCTCGAACGCGCGAAGATCATCAGGATGGGTCATGTGCGAGCTCGGATTCAACGGCGACGGCCCTCACCCGTCGAGAGGCGGCTTCTGCGCCGAAGCCTGCTCGCTCCGGCGCAGAGTTGTCCACGGTTCCACAGAAATCGTCGTCGACCGTTGTCACGGTCGCGCCGCCTCGCGGGTCTTGCGCGCAGGACCCACCGGACCATGAAGCACGACTCGCCCTTCACTCGACGCTCGTTTGTCGGCGCTGCCTCGCTCGCACTGGCCGCGGCGAACGCGCTCGCCGCTGGGGCCGCCGAGGTGAGCACCGCGGACGTCCTCGGGTTGCCAACGGACTCCACGGAGGTAGCATCGAGCGTATGCTCAAGGGAGGACCAGAGTTTCGTGGGCGAAGCGTCGCGCGCGTTCGCGACATCACCGCAGGGATCAGCGTCGGATTGTGCGTCGCTGTCGCGATGGCGGCGGCGACACGTACTGCGCCGCGATCTGCAGCGCGCCCCGTCGCCATCTCGACGACAGCGTACGCCCCGTGGATCGAGCAAGCGATCGAGCGCGAGCGCGCCGCGCTGACACGAGCGCGGACCTTCGACGAAGGATCCGTCATCGACGCCACGGTCGCGCCTGTGACAAACGGCTACGTATCGTTGTGGGCCATAGCAGACGACGACGTAACCTTGCATTGCGCCCCGCTCGGCCGGGACGGCTCGTTGCGCGCTCGCCCCGTCGCGGTCTCTCCTTCGGGAAGCGACGCGGTGCGCGCCGAGCTCTCTTCGTTCGGCGATCGCGTTGTCGTCACGTGGGTGGCGTTTCACCGGGATCCGCAGTTCACAACGACGCCGATGTGGGCAGTCGTGAACAAGGACTGCGCCGTGCTTCGACCAGCGTCTCCTGTGGGCTTCGAGGGCCGCTTACACCTCCGGGCACGGGTGGCCTTCGACGGCGAGCGCGCGGCGTTCGTGGCTCGAGGGCTCGACCGCGACGCGAGGGCGCAGCTCGTGATTCTCGCGCTCGATGGCGCAGTGATCTCCAAGCAGACCATCGCAGGAGATCAGCGCGGCCTCTTCGAGGCAGTGACGACGACAGATCGTGGCTTTCTCGTAGCGTTCGAGGAGTTCGATTTTTCGCGGTCCAAGAGCAAGCTACGCACGGCGCTCTTCTCGTCGACTGGCACACGTATTCAAACAGGCTTGCTGCGACCGTTCAACGGCCCCGTCGGGTACCTGGAGTTCGCTACCGGGAGCGAGCGCGGATTGTCGTGGGGAGAAGACGGGCTCTTTCTCGGGAGCCGGTACGAGCCCATGTTCGCCCGCGTGCGCTCTGGAGAAGCGCAGTCGCCCGTGCGAATCAGCGAGCGGTCGACGACGTCGGTTCCCTCTGTAGCGTGCAACGCGCGCGGGTGTCTGCATGGCTCGATCCGGGTGGGCCCCGAGGAGACCGCGCAGCCACGATTCACCACCGAGTTTCGCGACATCGACGGACGCGTCGAGCGAGGACCCACCGAGCACGCCGTCTCGAGAGTGGCCCTCTGGCACCCTCCATCGATCGCAGCGAGCGCCGACGGAACGTCTTTTCTCGCGCTCGCACTAACGGGCGACGCCCTGTATGCGCAGCGCTTCGATCACAGCGGACGCCCCCAGGGCTCCCCGGTCACGCTTCACTGAGCGACGTCACCAATCGCACGGCGCGACGAAGAAGGCCTCCGATGGCGGTCATCGTCGTCGACTGCGCGAAGCGGAGCCAACAAGAAGTCTCGCTCGGACTCGGAGAGCCTCTAGCGATCGTCTGCGAAGGCGCTGATGAAATGCGTGTTCGCGGTCTGTTCGGGATCGAGCTCACCCACAAGCTCACCGAAGCGCAGCGCGAAGGGCGCGAGCCCGCGTTCGTGCTCGAGGCTGACGGACTCGCGCGATGGACGAGCTTCGTCGAGCTCGAGATCTCGGTGGTCTCCTGGCAGATTCCTCACCCGCGAAGCGCAGGAAGCGAGAATGCGGCTGCGACAACGTGGAAGGACGTCGCGTCGCTGCGCGTTCGACCGTGGGGAGCGCGGCGCGTCCAACACGGCGCGACGATGGGGCTCGCGCTGTTGTTCGCCGCGTGGACGACGCTCACGCTGACCGCAGCGGGAGCGCAGCGCGCATGGCTCGACGCGGGTGGAGCGCTCGTCGCGATCGCGCTCGCGATGGTCACAGCGAAGCTCCGAGCGACACGGGCGCCGCTCGCGTCGATGTCGCTGCTCGTGACTGCGCTCGCACTCTCGTCGCTCTCGTTGCGAGCGACCGTCGTCGCCTACAATCCCAGCGACGCGTTCGTGCTCGACGGAGCCCTCGTTCCCCGACGCACCTCGCGATGGAGCGAGGCAGATCTGCGCGGAATTCTCGGCGACGCAGGGACACCGTCGAGCACTTCGGGCTGCCATCCATCAGGCGCGTCCGTGCGCACAGACTGGAACCTCATCGTCGATCGCGTGATCGTGCTCGAAGAGCCAGGGCGCTTCACGGCAGTGTCTCGCAGCGTCGCAGGTGCTCTGGGCGTGGAATCAGCGCTGCGATGCACGGGAACTGGCGACGCCGAGCGCTGTTGTCTCGATCGAGGTCCACGCGACGGCGGTCCGATGGTGATCGAGCGGCGTCGGCCGGGTGATCCTCGAATCATCGCGCCGACCGTGACGGTCGATTCACGAGCAGCGCTCGGGTCTCCGCAAAGCACGGGGGGTGATTCGACCCATCGCGCTCGTCGAAGAGACGCGCCGTCGGTGGACGTCGATCACGATGGCGCGCGACGGGATCGAGCTGCGATGGACGCGTGCCGGATACGAGAGAGACCACGCTGCTCGCAGCCGATCTTCGGCTCGGCGCTCTCGAAGCTCGCTACCGGGGTAGCGATTCGCTTCGATGACTCGGCGCGAGATGTCGACTTTCGCTGTCCTCCGCAAACGACCGTGATTTCGATCGTCGACGTCGCGCCACACACCGTGGCCAGCATCTCCGTTGACGAAGAACGCTACTCGGTCGACCAAGATCGAGGGATCGTCGTTCTGTGCGTCGTGGTCCAGGACACTCTATCGAACGCGATAGTAGAGAGTTTGAGCTGTGAATCGAGAGACAGCACGACGGTTTACATCGAGCCGCGGAGCGCGGCCCCCACCCGCGCTGCCGCGCGCAGTGAGCAGAACGACGGTAGGCGCACTGCTGAAGCCCCCACCCGCGCTGCCGCGCGCCCCGCCCCCGCCTGAGACGGCAGGGGCGGCGGCTTCGCATTGGGAAAATGCTGGCGAAAGCAGCGTA
>LNEO01000415.1 GCA_001465015.1 Deltaproteobacteria bacterium Ga0077539
GAGAGCGACCGCGCAAGCGCCATCGCGCTCACTCCGACGCCACGATGCGTGGGATGCACAACGCCCTGCGATCTGCATCACAAAGTTGGTGATGGTGTGCCTCGGTTTTCGGCGCCTATGCGGAGGAGGACCACCTCGCGCTGCTGGCGTGGTTGAACTCGAGCGTCGCGTGTTTCTGGATGAAGCAGGTCTTCATGAACAAGGGTGGGAGCGGGATCGGTCGAGGCGTCCAGGACGAAGCGTGGGAGAGCCGCTTCCAGTTCGACGGGACGAAGCTCGCCCAGATGCCCATCAGCAACGCGCGGACTGCGCTTTTGCCGATCGCAGTCCTGCTCGACACGCTAGCGCAGCAGCGAGCGCAGTGTTCTCCGAAGGCGGTGCTCTCTCGTGTCGGAGCGGGGCTGACGTCGGCGCTCGACGAGGCGCTCGCGCGCGATGGGGCGCTCTTCGAGCGGATGGTGGCCGCGCAGGAGAAGCTCGACTGGGCGATCTACGATCGACTCGGGTTGTTGACGGACGACGAGCGGCGGTCGCTCGCGGAGGCGCGCGGGCGGTGCCGCGAGACGGAGGGCGGGGACCGGCTCGCGCCGGGGCACCGTCCGTTCGAGCTCGTGCTCGCGCAGAGCGGAACCGCGTCGGCCTGGTGCGAGCGCAATGGCTATACGCGCGCGCCGCTCGACCCGGAGCACCCGCTGCGGCCGTTGATCGAGGCGCGCTGCGCGGTGATCGCGGGCAACGCGTCGGTGGCGTTCATCGAGCGTCCCGAGTTCAAGCGTCGCTGGGGCGTTCGCGACTGGACCACCGAGCTCCGCGAGGCGAGCACCGCAGTGCTGCTGGACACCGTCGAAGCAGCGCTCGCGCGCGGTGCAGATGCGCGCTCGCTTCGGGACCTCGAGCGGGAGCTGCTGAAGGACGAGCGCACGAAAGCGCTGTTGGCGCTGCGGTTTCCTGCGGAAGATAGGCCGATGGATCGGCTCGGTGAGCTGCTGCGGGACGAAGCGATCCCCCTTCTCACCCCGCTGCGGTTCACTCCGGAAGGACTGGAGAAGCGGGCCCTATGGGAGCGGACGTGGGAGCTGCAGCGGCGCGAGGACGCGGAAGAGACGCTCTCTGCGCCGATCGCGGTCCCGCCGAAGTATGATCGCGAGGACTACAGCGACGGGAGGTACTGGTCGCTGCGCGGGAGGCTCGACGTCCCCCGCGAGCGCTTCATCGCGTACTCGTATTGCACGACGGACGACGACCCCTCGCCGCTCTACGGCTGGGCCGGATGGAACCCCAAGCAGCGCGCCGAGGCGCTCGCCTCGCTCTACCACCGCCGCAAGAACGAAGACGGCTGGGAGCCCGCGCGGCTGGCTCCGTTGCTCGCGGGGCTGCTCGAGCTCGTTCCGTGGTTGCTGCAGTGGCACAACGCTCCCGAGGCCGGCGAGGACCAGGGCGCCGGCGACGCGTACCGGGCGTTTGTCGACAGCGAGGCCCGTGAGCTCGGCTGGTCGCTCGACGAGCTTCGCGCGTGGCGGCCCGCGGCCAAAGAGCCCGCGCGCAAGATGGCGAAGACGCGCGCGGTGAAGTCGTCGGCGAAGCAAAGCGAGCCGAGCGACGCGGAGGGTGCGGGAGAGGCGGCCGCGCCCGAGGGGGAGAAGAAGAAGCGCGGTCGGAAGAAGAAAGAGTGAGCAGGGAGCGCATGGGAGGAAATTTGGCGCAGTGGGAGTAGGCGTACTAGACACGTAGCAATGGCCACGCCGAACACGCCCGAACAGTGGAACTGGCTGATTCGCTGCTGCCTCCGGTTGCGCCCCGTCGAGCCCGACGCCCGTGACGGGCAGAGGCCGATCCGGACAGTGGACGACGTGGACCTGTGGTCCGCGCCGCAGAGCTTTCACGACTGGGCCAGCGAGCGTGAGCCAGCGCTCCGTCTCGCGGCGACGACAGGGAGGCATGACCGCGAGCCCCGCTGGCACCTCTCGCGAGCATGGGAACACGCACAGTTGTTGCTCCTTCGAGATCCGCCGTCCCTGCGCCACGAGGCCTTCGCGAACAGCGTCCTGACCGCGCTCGTTCTCGTCGCGCGAAGGTCGCAAGACGATCCCGCGTCGCTGGGCATCGTGCTCGACGACGAGTCTCGCGAGCTCCTCGATCGTTGGTCCGCCAGCGACCGTCCTGTGGTGCTGCGTCGATGGGCGCCGAATCGCAATCAGCTGGCGCTGTTTGCTCTCGCGGCGTGAGTTGCATGCGCGTGAGGCACCCTCGTAGAGTCCGCTGTCCGCGAGATGAAGCAACGCCGCACGCCCAATGTACCCACGTCGAAGCCGATCGCGATCGCGCCGTGGCCGTCCTCGAACACACGAACGCCAGCGGAGGTCGCGGCCGAGGTCGAGTTCGTGGGATCGCCTGAGCACAAGGACTACGTCAACCCGATCACCAGCGAGTCGCCGGCCCCGCGAGCTGAATCAGACGGGTCGCGGTGTCCGAGCTATGCGAAAGAGCGCTGGACCGAGCTCACCGAGGCGCTTCGCGCCGCCGTCCGGGCAGAGTGCACGTCGGCGCTGTTCGAGCCTCGCATGGGGGGCGACGCGTCCACCGAAAACTGGTGGCCGCGCTACGTGTGGGGCTGGTTCGAAGGACGACTGTTTCAAGCTCGTCGACGGACGGATCCGCCGGGCAACCGATACAAGGGCTGGTTCATCCCGATGGAGCAACGTCCGGTGGATCCTCGAGCGCGCCTCGAAGCCTTGCGCGAGCGCCTCGAGGGGACGAGCGCACGATGAGCTTCTCGATCACGTTCGACTGGCTCGAGTCCGCAACGACCGCCGTCGGCTCGCACGCGGCGTCGTGGGCGCGGCTGCGGGTCACGCTCGACGATCGCGTCGTCACCCGTGTCGAGCACAAGCGCGAACGAGTCACTCGCGACACCGTGGCCGGGCCGTTGATGCCGCTCGCCGAGTGGATCGCGGCCAACTGGTGGTACCTGTGCGAAGAGTCGCCGCTCGAGGTTGACTTCAGCAGTCCGAGGCGCGCCAGCGAGCGGCGGCTGCCGTGGTTTCGTCGGCACAATTGGCTCTACGCGCGGGAGGGCTTTCCGCTCCCGGACCTCACGATCGCGCGCGTGGACGATGGTCTGTCGGCGCTCGCCGTCGAGCCCGACCCGATGGAACTCGAGGACGGCTTTCCAGTGCGCTTCATCGAGGGATACCGATGCCAGGCGCCGATCGAGCACATCCGCGACCAGCTCGGATCCGTCGTGGACGCGGTGATCGCGCGCACGGCGGACCTCTCCGACCCGGACGTCGTCGCGCTCCGCGACCGATGGAACGACATTCGCCAGATGCCTGACGAAGACCGCTCGCTGCGCGAGCGCGCCGCGGCCCTCGGGCTCGACGGGGACGACCCCGAAACAGTCCCAGACGACTTCGCGTCACAGCTGCTCGAGCTCTCTCGCCTGCCCCTCACCGTGAGCCAAGATCTTCTCGACGCGCGCCCGTCGCAGAACGATCTCTCCCTGCTCGCCAAGGCCATCGAGCGGGCGCGCTCGGCCCGTCGGCACGCTTCGTCCACGGACGCGCTCGGCGCTTCGCGCCGCGCGCTCGGTCCGCTGCTCGACTCTGCCGAGCCGCACCGCGCCGGGTGGACGCTCGCTGCGAAGTTTCGGCGCAATGTGCTGGGGCTCGAGGCGGCCGGCGCCGTGGACGAGCTGTTCGCCCGAATCGCGACAGAGCGGCTCGTCGCGCTGCACGACGACGCGTTCGTGTTGCCCGACACATCGATCCGCGCGTGGGTCGACGCGAACAATTCGGACACCGCCGCGTGCGTGCTCTGGCCGCTCCCAGCGCCCGCGCGCAAGTTCGCCGTGGCGAGCGCCGTCGGGTTGAGTCTGCTCCCGCCGCGCGAGCGCTTGCTTACTCGCGCGGCGACCCGTGCTCAGTCCGTCGCGCGCGCGTTCGCGACAGAGCTGCTCGCGCCGGTGTCCTGGGTGCGCTCGCTCGTGCGAACGCCGTACGTCCGCGCAGCCGAGATCGACGCGTGGGCGAAGGCGCGCGGCATCTCGCCGCAGCCCATTCGGCACCAGATCGAGAACCACGACCTCGCCACGATCGAAGACGCATGACCCGCGGAACGGGCGCTTCGCCAGGGCCCTGTTTGCGACGACGGTCGCGCTGCAGGATCGCGTCGAGTTTGACGCGATCCTCGCGGTGCTCGCGGTCTTGTTGGCGCGAGACAACCTCCAGTTGGGCAACGTGCAGGCGATTGGTACGCGCGCGGACTACACTCTCGTCGATATAGCCGGCGCTCCCGCAGGCGTCATCGAGTTCAGCGGGACGAGCACCAGCTACACTTCTGAACCAGTCAACTCTCGGTCGGATAAAACCGAGTGAGCGTGGCGAACGTATTGGTGTTCGCGATGAGCCAAGCTCGCACAGCGAATCGACAGCAGAACTTCTTGCTGCCCCCATCGATCGAGGAATGGGTGCGTCGCGACGATCCCGTGCGCTTCATCGCGGATGTGGTCGATTCGCTCGATCTGCCCGCGCTGGGGGTCAACGATCCGCCTTCGGATGCGCGAGGACGGCCGCCCTTCAGCGCGAAGATGCTGCTCGGTGTTTGGCTCTACGGATACTCCCGCCGCATCCGAAGCACGCGGCGGTTGGCCATCGCCTGCGCCGAGCGAATGCCCCTGCTCTGGCTCACGGGCATGCATCCCATTGCGCGCCTTATTCACCCGATCGACGTGTGCCGCTGGGGCGACGCCCAGCGGCGGTGAGGGCGTTGATCGCTACGTCGTCTTGAATCGCTGGTCAGTGCGCAATCGCGGGAGTTCGTTCGCGACACGGTCCCATTCGTCGTTCTGGTTCTTGTGGAGTGCACGAAGGCTCTTTTGCGCATCGGTGTCGTCGAGCAAGTGCGCGTGCTTCTTCGCGAGGGGGACCCAAATTTCAGCGCGCTCGACGTCGTTCCCGAGCAGCCTGCGGATCTGCTTCTGCCCGCGCTTTCGGATTTTTTCATGCACGTCGACGCGGCCGAGGAGCGCGCAGAGAGCGTCGAGTACCTTGAAACGCTCGACCGTGACCCGCCTTGAAGAATCCGCGGTGTAGCGCTGGACCATGTTGCGGGCGACGTCGTCTAGCGCGCCGGAGAGGTCGTGGTGAGCGCAACGGTACTCTTCGGGCCAAGGCGGGTCCGAGTCTGTCTGTGTCAGCGCGGCACCGTCGGCCTTCGTCTCGTGCTCGTCGAATCGCAGGTACGAAGGCTCGACGGGCAACTGGTAGCTCGCGGATCCGTAGAACGACGCGAGCGCGAGTTCGCCCGGACAGATCCCGGCATGAAAAACAGAGATCGTTTCGTACTTGCCGCGGAATCCTTCGACTTGATTGATCTGCGCGCCCTCGTCGAGCCAGGGATCGACCGGCTCGAGGATCCGGCCGAATTCCCGAGGAGCAGGTGTGGGGGTCGCAGCAGGCCACGCGACGGGTTCGGCGTCGCCATCGACGACGAAGCGCACCCACTCGCGCGCGACGTTGACAGCTCGAACGATCAGTCCCCACAGCACCGATCGATCCTCAGCGGAGCACGCGAAGCGCTTGTTCGAGGGTCTTGCGGACGGTCGGGTGCTGCTCGGTCTCGAGTTGATGCGCGAGATCCTCGCGGGCTGCGCGATCGACGAGGAGCCAGAAGGCCTCCGCGACCGCCACCCGAATCGCGGGGCGAGCGTGCCCCAAGTGCCCGAGAAGGAGATCCCTCACCGACCGACGGATGGCGTCGTCTTCGTGGCAAAGCTCACCGATGAGCGACAGCGCGCGAACCGCCACGACCGCCTCGACGTCAGCTTCATCGATGCGCTCAGAGAGCCAGCGCAACATCTCGCTGTTGACGACGAGGTTGTTCGCTTCGATAGCGTCGACGATGGCGTCGGGCAACTCATGCCAAAGGCTCTCTCTCCGCTCGCAGCAAGCTCGATCCCACAGTTCGACGAGGGGCAAGATGCCAACGAGCCGCTGCCCCGTGTGCTCGCTCGCTCGCTCATCGACGAGTTCCGTCACCGTGTCGTTCGCGGGGGGGGTGCGCGCGTCTCGCTTCGACCGCTCGAGCCATTGGAGAGAGGCGCCGAACGCGCCGGGCAGCAGCATCGTTGTCATGAGCGGAGCCTCCCGATGGTCTTCTCCGTCAGGGTGCCAAAGAACATGTCGTTCTTCAATTCGCGCAGGTCGTTGAGCACGCCCCACACGTCGCCTGCAGCCCCAGGATCGACCTTCGCCCTCGTGTCGATGTCGAGCAGGTAGGTCGTGGTCTCCTCTTCATGCTTTGGCAACACGCCGAGCGTCACGATCGCGACGAACTTCGGATCGTCTGGGTGAGGGATCTCTGTTCGCATCACGAAATCATCCATCAGCACCTCGGGCCACGGCAGAATCGGCCGCAGACTAAACCACTCGTCGAGCGCGATCTTCCCCGCCGGGAGCTTGATGTGGTTGA